>JAFAVH010000097.1 GCA_019242655.1 Methylobacteriaceae bacterium | reverse complement strand
GCACCTTTGGCGCGGATGCGCTCCTACCGGCTGAAACTCGCGACGCAAACCACTCTCGCTCAAATAGAGCGAGTGGAAAGCAAGCTTGACATCGACACGTTCGAGTCCGTTCCGGCGGATGCTTTGGCCGTCAACGAGATCGGCGTTTGTTCCGTGCTCCTCGATGAGCCGGTCGCCTTCGACCCCTACGAGCGCAACCACGATACGGGAGCTTTTATCCTGATCGATCGTGTTTCCAACGACACGATCGGCGCAGGAATTATTCATGCCGGCAGGCTCAAGGCGGAAGAAACGCCGTGGCAGAAGATCGAAGTCAGCAAGAGCTCGCGCGGCATTCTGAAGAAACATCCTCCGGCGGTTATTTGGTTTACGGGCATATCGGGTGCTGGAAAATCGACGATCGCCAACATCGTGGAGAAGATGCTTCACGCACGAGGTTGCCATACCTACCTGCTCGACGGAGACAACGTTCGGCATGGACTCAATCGCGACCTTGGATTCAGCGATGCCGACCGCGTCGAGAACGTTCGACGCGTGGCTGAAGTCGCGAAGCTGATGGCGGATGCCGGATTGATTGTTCTGGTGGCGTTGATCTCGCCTTTCCGCGCCGAGCGGCGGGCCGCGAGAACGATGGTGGACGAAGGCGAATTCATTGAAGTTTTCGTCGACACGCCGCTTGCGGTGGCGGAGACGCGCGACGTCAAGGGCCTCTATCGGAAGGCCCGGTCAGGGCGAGTTGGCGATTTCACGGGAATAACGAGCGCGTATGAAATTCCGGAGCACCCCGAATTGCATATCGACACGACAAAATTGACGGCGGAGGCGGCTGCGCAGACGATCCTCGCCTTTGCCGCGCGCAAGCTCGATCTACCGATAAAGTGATGTAAAGCCGGTTGCGCTATCGGCCGCGATTCAATGCGATTTGTTCCTTCGCGAGCTGCAGATGATCGCGTTCAAGCTCAGCCAATTCGGCGCGCAATTCCGGACTATAACCTGGAGATTTGGCAAGCAGCGCCGATCGTTGCGCCTGGACCTGGAAACTGCACGCGTCGATGACGGCGCGTGCCGCAGCGTCGAGGTTGATCGCCTTCGCCGCCATTCTTTGCGCTTCCATCAAGATGCATTTTGTCAACGCGGTCGAAGCATCGGCTCCGAGAGGGGGCGATTCCTTGGTGCTGACGCATGCCAGCAGCGGCAACATCGTGGCCAACGATGTGACGACCGCTCGCATTGAAGCCTCCTCCCATCGATCCCTACGTGCCGTCCGTCCGGCTTACGCGGCGCGCACTCGGAGATTTTCGCCTGGCGGGCGGCAGTTCACCGACCTTGCCACTTTGGCGGCCTCTTTTCCAAAAAGGCCGACATGCCTTCGCGAAAATCCTCACTCAAATAGCACATGGTGATGAGATCGTCGCCGTTTGGCGGTTTTGCCGCGAGCCGGCGCAATGCCTCTTTCGTCGCGCGCAGGGTCAACGGCGCGTGTTTGCCGAGGAGCGTTGCAAGCTCTTCGGCGCGTTTCATCAGCGCGCCGTCATCGGCAAGAATCTCGGAGACGAACCCGGTCGACCTCGCCTCTTCGGCGCCCATGAGCCGGGCGGTGAAGATGAGGTCCTTGGTCCGCGCCGGACCGAAGACGGCGCTCAGCCGCGCATAATTCCCCATCGACAGGCAATTGCCGAGCGTGCGCGCGATCGGGAAGCCGAAGCGCATGTCGGCTGTGGCGATGCGCAGATCGCAGCAGGCGGCGATCGCTCCGCCGCCGCCGGTGCAGGCCCCGGCAATCGCCGCGATGATCGGCTTCGGGCACGTCTCGATCGCGCCGAGAATGCGATCGATCTTGCGCTCATAGGCAATGGCGTCGTCCGGCGTCTTGATCGAGCGGAACTCAGCGATGTCGGTGCCGGCGGCGAACGCCTTTCCGCCGGCGCCGCTGATAACGATCGCGGCCACGTTCGCGTCCGTCGCGACGCGGCCGATGATGGCGAAGATCGCCTCATACATATCGAAGGTGAGCGCGTTGCGCGCCCGCGGCCGGTTCAAGGTGACATAGGCGACGCGCTCGCGAACGTCGTAGAGAACGTCCTCGGACAAAGTCAGCCGATCGCTTCGGCGACGGCTTCGCCGCACGCCTTGGTGTCGGCATTGCCGCCGAGATCGCGCGTCCGCAAGGTGCGCTCGGACAGAACGCGTGCGATTGCCTCGACGATCGCCTCCGCCGCCTCGTGCTCGCCGAGATGGTTGAGCATCATCGCGCCGGACCAAATCTGTCCGATCGGATTGGCGATGCCTTGCCCGGCAATGTCGGGCGCCGATCCGTGTACCGGCTCGAACAGCGACGGAAAGGCGCCTTCGGGATTGATGTTGCCGGCGGGCGCGATGCCGATCGTGCCGGTGCAGGCAGGACCGAGATCGGAGAGAATGTCGCCGAACAGGTTCGACGCGACGACCACGTCGAACCAATCGGGATGCAGCACGAAGTTCGCGGTGAGGATATCGATGTGGAATTTGTCCCAGCGAATGCCGGGATAATTTTTCGCCATCGCTTCGACGCGCTCGTCCCAATAAGGCATCGTGATCGAGATGCCGTTCGATTTGGTCGCGGAGGTGAGGTGCTTCTTCGGCCGTCTCTCGGCAAGATCGAATGCGTATTTCAACACGCGATCGACGCCGTGGCGCGTCATCACCGTTTCCTGCACGACGAATTCGCGTTCGGTCTCCGCAAACATGCGTCCGCCGATCGACGAATATTCGCCTTCGGTATTCTCGCGCACGACATAGAAATCGATGTCGCCGGGCTTGCGATTGGCGAGCGGCGAGATGACGCCTGGCATGAGCCGCACCGGGCGCAGATTGACGTATTGATCGAAGTTGCGGCGGAACAGGATCAGCGAGCCCCACAGCGAAACGTGATCGGGAATTTTCTCCGGCCAGCCGACGGCGCCGAAGAAGATCGCGCGTTTGTCGCTCAGGCGCTCCTGCCAATCCTCCGGCATCATGCGGTTATGCTTGGCGTAATAATCGTACGAGGAAAAATCGTGCCACGTCTGCTTTAGCTCGAAGCCGAATTTCTTCGCCGCCGCTTCGAGGACGCGCACGCCTTCGGGCACGACCTCCTTGCCGATCCCGTCGCCGGGGATCACCGCGATGTCATAGCTTCTGGTCATCGCGTTTCCTTATCAGCTCGCGCGGAAATGCAAAAGGCGCCGCAACCATGCGGCGCCTTCGCCGTTTGACAGATCAGCTCTTCGCTTCGGCGCTGATGATCGGGCCGAAGAACTGCCAGGACTCGCCGTCGAACTTCATCATCTGCAGCTGCTCGTGAACGAAGTAATCGTTCGGCCCGGTATTCGCTTTCACCCCCGGCAGGAACACCGGAGAGACGAAGTCCTTGAGGCTGGCGGCTTGTTTCATGATGTTCTCGCGCGTGAGATTGTCGCCGCACTGCTTGAGAACCTGCTCCATCGTCTGCGACACGCCGTAGCCATAGATGAGATTGCCGTTGGCACGATCGATGTCGGGGAGATATTTGTCGAGGAACGCGTAGTAGCCCTTCAAGGTCGGATCGTCCTTCGTCTTCGGATCGGTCGCGTCCTTGAGGTATCCCGCCGAGAGGATGTCTTTCGAATTGTCTAGGCCGGCAGGCTTCAACACCGAACCCGTCGAGATCGACACGTTGTTGAGGATGTGCAGCGGTTTCCAGCCGATCTCCGCGACTTTCTTGATCGCTTGCGCGGCGAATTTCGGCGTCGTGATGTCCATGAAGAGATCGACGCCGGCCGATCTTAATTTCAGGATTTGCGAGTCGATCGTCGGATCGCTTACTTCATACGTGGCCTCGGAGATGATCATCGTCTTGGCTTTATCGCCAAGCCCGTCCTTCAATCCCTTGTAGACGTCCTTGCCGAAATCGTCGTTCTGGTAGAGGACGCCGATCTTGGCGTTGGGAAGGTTCTTGAGGATGTACTTGCCGTAGATCTGTCCTTCGCTCTGGTAGCTCGGCTGCCAGCCCATCGTCCATGGATTGGTTTTCGGATCTTCGCTGAACTTCGTCGCGCCGGTGGCGACGAAAAGCTGCGGCACCTTCTTCGAATTCATGTATTTCATGATCGCAGAATTCGACGGCGTGCCGAGCGGATTGAAGATGAAGAGCACGTCGTCGTTCTCGACGAGCTTGCGCGCCTGCTCCACCGCTTTCGGCGGGCTGTAGCCATCATCATAGCTGATGAAGTTGATCTTACGGCCGTTGATGCCGCCATTGTCATTGATCATCTTGAAGTAAGCCGCCTCGGTCTGGCCGATGACTGCGTAAGCGGACGCCGGCCCGCTATAGGGCATGATATTGCCGATCTTGATCTCGGTGTCGGTGACGCCCGGACCGTAGTTCTTCTGCGCCAGGGCGCCGGAAGCGGCGACAGCTGCGCCGGCGAGAATGCCGATCGCAAAGCTGCGCCGGCTCATCTTATCGAATCGCATGTAGTTCATCCTCCATCATGAGCGTTGCGATTTAGGATCGCGCGTGGTCGAGGCGCGACAAAACGGAGCGGACGAAACCGGCGGCGCCGGTCGGCATGAGATAGATCAACAGGATCAGGATCACGCCATAGACGGCGCCGGAGAGTCCGCGCGAGATGCGCTCCGCCGCCGATTGCGGTATCAGCTCGTAGGTGCTGCCGAAGACGGAGACGACGGAAAGGTCCTGAATGAGCCGTTCCGCGATCGACGGAACGAACAGCACGAACGCGCCGCCGAACAATGCGCCCGGCAGCCAGCCGACG
>JAFAVH010000017.1 GCA_019242655.1 Methylobacteriaceae bacterium | reverse complement strand
TGTCACGACAAAGGCGAGCGGGATCGCGATGAACAGCGACATCCCGAACAGAGCCGGATTGTGCGAACGGATATATTCCTGCACGACAAAGGTCGTGTAGGCGCCGATCATCACCATCTCGCCATGCGCCATGTTGATGATGCCCATCACGCCGAACGTGATGGCGAGGCCGATTGCGGCGAGGAGAGGACCGAGCCAAGCGACAGCCCGTACCAGACGTTCTGCAGATTGTTCCACAAAGCGAGGCGCGCCTGGATAGCGCTCATCCCAGCCTGCGCGGCATTGCGCAGCGGGCCCTCGCTCGACGCGGCAACGCCGGAAAGAATCCCCAGGGCATCTTGATCGCCGCGGCCGCGGATCGTTTCGATCGCGCTTAAGCGGACGTTCTCGGCGGCATCCGCCTTGGAAGCGAGGATCGCCGCACGCGCTTCGTTGAGCGCGCGCTTGATGCGTGGATCAGTCTCCTTAGCGATCGCGGTTTCCAGCGTCGGCAGCGCGCTTTCGTCGCGCGACTTGAAAACGGATTGGGCCGCGTCGAAACGCTTGCCGGAATCGCTGGAGAGCAGCGTCAGGCCGCCCATGGCCGCTTCAACTGTTCGGCGCAGGCGATTGTTGAGCCGCACTGCACTTAAATCATCGGCCGACACATTCGTCACCGCCGCGCCCGTCGCGGCATCCTGCAGCGCACCGGCTTTATCTTTTATGTAGACCTTCTTTGCATCTGCATTGAAGAGCAGACGCCCTTCCTGCAGCGCCCCGATAATGTCGGCTGCGCGCGGATTGCCGCTTGCGGCGAGATCGGTAATCGCCTTATCGGTGTCGGAATATTCGTCGGTCGTGAAGCCGGCGAGCGCTTCTTCAAAGGATTGGGCGTAAGCCTTGATTGCCTGCATGCCGCAAAGACAAACGACCAAAACCAAAAGCGTCGTGATTATGCGGGCGCGCATCTCGGTCGACCAGACTTGAGAAAGAAACGGGCGGCAAGTCGCCGCCCGCAATTTTGGCCGCCCGCGTTTGTCATCGCGAACGGAGCGCGCTCAGGACGAGGTGCCGCCGCACTTGTTGGTCTTGACGTTGTAATTGCCGCACTTCTTGTCCTTCCAGTCGCCGATCAGGTCCTTCGAGCCTTCGAGATATTTGGACCAGGCGTCGCCCGGCACCATGCCGGTCTTCGAGACGACGTCGAACTGACCATCGGCCTTGATCTCCCCGATCAGTACGGGCTTGGTGATGTGGTGGTTAGGCAGCATTTCCGACATGCCGCCTGTGAGGTTCGGCGCCTTGATGCCCGGAAGCGCGTCGATCACCTTGTCCGAATCGGTCGTGCCAGCCTTCTCGACAGCCTTCACCCACATATTGAAGCCGATGAAATGCGCTTCCATCGGATCGTTGGTGACGCGCTTCGGATTTTTGGTGAAGTCGTGCCATTCCTTGATGAACTTCGTGTTCTCCGGCGATTTGACGGACTCGAAGTAGTTCCACGCGGCGAGATGGCCGACGAGCGGTTTCGTGTCGATGCCGGCGAGCTCTTCTTCACCGACGGAGAAGGCGACGACAGGAATGTCGGTTGCCTTGATGCCCTGGTTGCCGAGCTCTTTGTAGAACGGCACGTTGGCGTCACCGTTGATCGTCGAAACGACGGCGGTCTTCTTGCCGGCCGAGCCGAACTTCTTGATGTCGGAGACGATCGTCTGCCAATCGGAATGTCCGAACGGCGTGTAGTTGATCATGATGTCGTCTGGCGCGACGCCCTTCGCCTTGAGGTAGGCTTCAAGGATCTTGTTGGTCGTGCGCGGATAGACGTAGTCGGTGCCGGCAAGCACCCAGCGC
Source organism: Methylobacteriaceae bacterium (assembly GCA_019242655.1). Classification (GTDB taxonomy): domain Bacteria; phylum Pseudomonadota; class Alphaproteobacteria; order Rhizobiales; family Beijerinckiaceae; genus JAFASC01. The sequence goes on along the minus strand of JAFAVH010000017.1, from coordinate 12,804 downwards.
TTCACCTTCTCTTCCTTCATCAGATAGTCGACGGCGGGGATTGCCTGCTGGTTCGGCGCCGCGCCGGTATAGAAGACGTTGCGCTCGCTTTCCTCGCCCTCGTACTGCACGGGATAGAAGAGGATCGAGTTCAGCTCCTTGAAGACGGGGAGCACGGATTTCCGCGACACAGAGGTCCAGCAGCCGAAGACGACCGCGACTTTCTGGTTCGAGATGAGGTCGCGCGCCTTTTCGGCGAAGAGCGGCCAATTCGACGCGGGGTCGACGACAACGGGCTCAAGCTTCTTGCCGAGGACGCCGCCCTTCTTGTTCTGCTCGTCGATGAGCATCAGCATGACGTCTTTCAGCGTGGTCTCGCTGATCGCCATCGTGCCGGAAAGCGAATGCAGAATGCCGACCTTGATCGTGTCGGCGGCCTGCGCCCCGAATGCGGAAAGCGCAATCGCGCCTCCGACGAACGCGCTTGTCGCGCGTAACATGAACCTTCGAGAGAGAGACATGCGCGTTCCCATCCTTATCGCCGGAAAGTGCCGGCCGCGTGCTATGGACGGGAGAGGGTTTGCAATGCCCGTGCCAGGGCAAGCGCGCGCCTAAGCCCTAGGCGCGCCTGCGCAAAGTCGATTCAGTTTCGGGCGGATTGGGATGAAAACGGCCATGAAATACAGCTGGTTGCCCATGAGATGTGCAGTGCGCATGCATGAGCATGCATGCGCTGCCGCTTGTTTGGGCAGCAACTCCGGCCCGCAGTGCCGATGCTGAGGATTTCGCCCAACCTTGTCATCGATGACAGCGAGCTCGAAGAGCATTTCGTGCGCGCATCGGGCCCGGGCGGTCAGAATGTCAACAAATTGTCGAGTGCGGTGCAGCTCCGGTTCGACCTCGCCGGCTCGCCGGCCTTGCCGCCGGAGGTGAAGCAACGCGCCGCGCGCCTTGCCGGCGGGCGCCTGACGCGGGAGGGCGTGATCGTGATGCTCGGCCAACGCTTCCGCAGTCAGGAGCGCAACCGCGCCGATGTGCGCGAGCGCCTCGCCGCATTGCTCCGCAAGGCGGCGGAGCCGCCGGCGGTCCGCCGCGCCACCAAGGTGCCGCCAGCGGCGAAACGACGCCGTCTCGCCGACAAGAAAAACCGCAGCGAGCGCAAGGCGGTACGTGCCACGCTGGCGGCCGAGTCCGACTAGAAAACATTGTTGATTGTGGCCGGCCCTCCACAGCCTTAAGGCAGGCGACGCGCTAGATTCGCTACGATCCAGATTCTCTCGATGCAGCTCACCGCCCCGTCACGCTTCAACGATCCGGCCGCCGACGCCGCGCGGCTGCTGTTTGTTGTCGCCTTCGCCGTCCTGTTCGTTGGCGCGCCGCTCCTGGCAACTGTCTCGCGTCAAGCGATCTACTCGCTCTTGCCGATTGGCGCGGTCTTGACCCTCGTCGCGGCAAGTCTGTCGACCGAGACGAGCGGAACCGAGGTCGCCAACCGTCTTCGCGGCGTCACCGCCTTAATCGGACTGTGTCTGGTGCTGTGGGCGGCGCTGTCGATCGTCTGGACCCCGTTCCCTGCGGAGGCAGGCGTGCGCGTGCTCAAAGGGGTCGTCACAGCGGCTCTCGTGATCACCGCCGCCGTCATCATCGCCTCTCGTAGCGTCGGCTCCGACGCATTGATGCTGCCGGGCGGGCTTGCGGCCGCGGCCTGCGCCGTCGTGCTCGTGAGCCTCATCGATTCGCCCGGAGCCGCACAGATCGAGCCGGACGGAACGACGACGCTCGACCGCGCCGCGATTGCCCTCGTCCTCCTCGTCTGGCCGACGCTGGCGGTCCTGACGCTGCGCGGCTGGCCAGCCGCAGCCGGCGCGCTCGCCGCGGCGATCGCAATCGCCGTTTTCGCCGCGGGGCTGCCCGTCGGCATCCTCGCTCTCGGCGCCGGCGGTCTCGCCTATGGCGCGGCGCGTTTGCGGCGCGGACGCACGCGGTTCGCGCTTGGGATTTTCTTCGCTGCGTTGATCTTGTTCTGCCCGCTCATCCCGCTTGTCGTGAGGCTTGCGGCGGGTCATCTGCCGGAAACGCTCATCCCGCTTAAACTCTGGGGCGACATCATTGCCGCGGACGGTGCGCGGATTTTCACGGGACACGGTCTCGATACCGCCACGCGCGGTATCGTCTATGGCTATCTGCCGCCGCGGACGCCGCACAGTCTCTTGTTCGAGGTCTGGTACGAACTCGGCATTGTCGGCGCTGCGCTCGCGGCCCTATTCACTTACCGGATTTTCATGGCGCTCGGCCGCGCACCGCGCGCCGTCGCCCCGTATCTGCTCGCGGGCTTCACGACAGGACTGACGGTCACGATGCTCGGACTCGGCACCGCGCAGGTGTGGTGGCTGACGCTTGTCGGGCTCGACGTGCTCGCCTTCGCGGTGACAGCGAAGGGGCATTACGGCACGCGGCCCTCGATCATTGTGCGTCCGCGGATCGAGGCGGCGGAAGAGAGGTAATCGGACGACTACTCGCGCAGCCGTCCGACGGCTGGCAAACTATATCATTGCGCGCGCAGTTCGCTCCGGCGTTGCGGCGCAATCCGGTCCGCCGACGCAGGCTCATCAACAATCGCCTGATAGACGAGCTGCTTGACCAGCCGGCGGTAATAGGTGCGCACCGGGCCCGGCGTCTGTGCCATCACCACGGCGACGAGCTCTTCCTTCGGGTCGACCCAGAAGAAAGTGCCGGCATAGCCCGCCCACATGAATTCGCCCGGCGAGCCGGGAACACCGGCGACGCCCTGGCCCTGCCGCACCATAAAGCCGAGACCGAACGTGTAACCCGGCGTGCCGAGGAGCAGCTGGCCGGGTCCCGCGCCCGGGCTGATCGCGCCGAGATGGTCGGAGGTCATCAGCGCCAATGTCGTGCGGCTGAGGATGCGCGCGCCATCGAGCTGGCCGCCATTAGCGAGCATCTGGGCAAAGCGCAGATAGTCAGCCGCCGTGCCGACGCTGCCCGCGCCGCCGGAATCGTTATTCGGCTGCGCCGAGACGTCGATCAGCTTGTTCGGCTGACCGCTTGTCGGATCGACGGGCAGCGCTTGCGCCAGCCGGCCGATGCGCTCCGGCGGCGCCCAGAAACCAGTTTCGTCCATGCCAAGCGGCTTGAACACTCGCGCGGCGAGAAAGTCGCCGAGCCGCTGGCCGGAGGCCGCTTCGACGACGCGGCCGAGCAAATCGACCGAGAGGCTGTATTCCCACACTGTTCCGGGCTGCTGCGCGAGAGGCGCTTTCGCCAGCGCGTCAACCTCTTCCGCCGGCGTCAAGCCGCGCGCATCGTATTCGCGCTAACCCGGCAGGTAGAGACCAGCCTTCGCATATGCATCCTTCACCGGCGTATTCAGCGTGATCTCACCGTAGGCGAGGCCGGACGTATGACGCAGAAGATCGTGCACACTCATCTCGCGTTCGGTCGGCGCAAGCGAGTAAGTGAGGCGCGCGAACTGCCCGTCGGCCTTGGCGACGCTCACCTGCATGCCTTTCATCGCCGGCAGATGCTTCGAGACGGGGTCGGCGAGCTGCAGCTTGCCGTCCTCGACAAGCATCATAGCTGCGACCGCGACGAAGGGCTTCGTCATCGAATAGAGGCGGAAGAGCGCGTCCTCCCCCATCGGCTTTCCCGCATCTTTGTCCTGGAAGCCGAAAGCGCGGTGATAGACGAGGTGTCCCTTGCGCGCGACCATGACGACGGCGCCGGGAATGCGTCCGGCATCGACCTCGCCTTTGATGGCGCCGTCGATCTTGCTGAGACGATCGGCGGAGAGGCCAACATCTTCCGGCGCGGCCATCGGCAACGTACCTGGCTCGCGCGCGATCGCAACGGCACCGAAGGCAAAAAAGATAAGAGCTGCGGTAGCAGTCCGCTTCATGGCATCCTCCCGAACGGCCCGCTCTTTTGCCGAGGCGCGGCGGGTGCACCATCGTTGCGCAAACGCAGGAACCGCGCAACCGCGCATGCGGCAGCGGGCTCGCGCCTCACAAAACCGAACCCTCCACTTGTTCCCGCAAAATCTCCAGCTCGAGCCAGCGCTCCTCGGCTTGCGCGAGCTCGTTCCCGGCTTTCGTGAATGCTGCGCTCGCCTCGGCAAAGCGCTTCGGGTCCTTTGAATAAAGCTGCGGGTCGGCGAGCAGCGCCTGCAGCTTCGAACGCTGCGCTCGCAATCGTTCCATCTCGGCCGGCAGCTTTTCCAGCGCATGCTTTTCTTTGAATGACAGACGCCGCGTCGCGCTTTGCGGGCGCCTCTGTTTCGGCGACGAAGGCTCGCCCTTTTTGGCGGGCTCTTCGCGCCCCGGACTCAGAATCGAGGAGCCACGCTGCTTCAGCATGTCGGAATAGCCGCCGGCATATTCGATCCAGCGGCCGTCACCTTCCGCAACCAATACCGAAGTCGCGACGTGATCCAAGAAATCCCGGTCGTGACTGACGACGATCACCGTTCCGGGATAATCGGCGAGCATTTCCTCCAACAATTCGAGTGTTTCGAGATCGAGATCATTGGTCGGTTCGTCGAGAACGAGCAGGTTCGACGGCAATGCGAGCGCCCGGGCGAGCATCAGCCGCGCGCGCTCGCCGCCGGACAATTTGCCGACGGGGCTTCGCGCTTGCTCCGGCTGAAACAGAAAGTCGCGCATATAGCCGACGACGTGCTTTTTCGCGCCGCCGACCTCGACATAGTCGCTGCCGCCGCCGGTCAACGTATCGGCAAGCGTGGCGTCCGGGTTCAGCGCCGCGCGCTTCTGATCGAGAGTGGCGAGATCGAGATTTGCGCCGTGCCGCAGAGTGCCGGAATCGGGCCGCAGCTCGCCGGTCAGGATGTTGATCAGCGTCGTCTTACCCGCGCCGTTTGCGCCGACGATGCCGAGCCGGTCGCTGCGCAAGATGCGCAGCGACAGATCGCGTACGATGATGCGCTCGCCGAAGTTTTTGGCAATGCGCTTAGCCTCGATGACGAGCCGGCCGGAAACGCGGCCCTCATTCGTTGCGAACGCGACCTCGCCGGTCTGCCGCCGGGCGTCGCGCTTCTCTTGGCGCAACGCCGCCAATTCCGCCATGCGCCGTACATTGCGCTTGCGCCGCGCGGTGACGCCGTAGCGCACCCAATCTTCTTCCGCCGCGATCTTGCGTTCGAGCTTGTGCGCGTCGCGCTGCTCTTCTTCGAGCAGCTTGTCGCGCCAGGATTCAAACGCCGCAAATCCCTGCTCCAGCCGGCGTGTGCAGCCGCGGTCGAGCCACACTGTCGCGTGCGACAAGTTTTCAAGGAAGCGGCGGTCATGGCTCACGAGCACGATCGCCGCGCGTGAACTTTTGAGCGCCGCTTCGAGCCACTCGATTGTCGGCAGGTCGAGATGATTTGTCGGCTCGTCGAGGAGCAGAATGTCGGGATCGGCCGCGAGCACGCGGGCAAGCGCGGCCCGGCGCGCCTCGCCGCCGGAAATTTTTGCGGGGTCTTCCTCGCCCGTCAGGCCGAGATCGGCCAAGAACATCTCTGCGCGATGTGCGCTGGATTGTGTGTCGAGCCCGGCTTCGGCATAAGCGAGGACAGTCTTGAAGCCGGAAAGGTCGGGCTCCTGTGGCAGGTAACGCAGGCTGGTGCCGGGTTGCAGGAAGCGAATGCCGCGATCGGGCTCGAGCGGGCCGGCGGCGATCCTGAGCAGGGTCGATTTGCCCGAGCCGTTGCGGCCGACGAGGCAGATTTTTTCGCCGCGTCCGATCGCCAGGCCGGCGGACTCGAGCAGCGGCGTGCCGCCAAGCGTCAGCGCGATGTCCTTGAGGTCGAGAAGGGGCGGCGGCATCGGGGTGAGCATGTCGCCCGCACGTCGGGTAATATCAAGACTGACGGAGTGGCGGGTCGCCACCTTATTGCGGCGAACCCGTCGCGCTGTTGGCGGAACCTACATTCGGAATTCCTTTTCATGGGCAGCTTCGCTTGATCTCGCTCTTCGATCTCGCCGCGCTCTTGCTGACGCTGTCGGCCCTGTTCGGCTGGCTGAACCATCGCCTCGTGCGTCTGCCGCATACGATCGGGCTCTTGGTCATGGGCCTTGCCGCTTCGCTTCCGAGCCGGCACCTCTACGATCAAGTGAAGCAGCCGCTCGAGCAGATCGATTTCACTCAGGTGATGATGAACGGCATGCTGGCGTTTCTCCTGTTTGCCGGCGCGCTCAATCTCGACATGAGTGCCATTGCGCGATCGTGCGTGGCCCGTCGCGTTCCTGGCGCTGGTCGGCACGGTGATCTCGACGGCGATTGTCGCGGTCCTGTTTTATGGTGCCGCGCGCGCGCTTGGATTCCCGCTGCCGCTCCCCTGGGCATTCGTGTTCGGCGCACTGATCAGCCCGACCGATCCTGTCGCGGTCTTGGCCACGCTCAAAACGTCAAGGTGCCGCAAGCGCTCGAAGTCGAGATGCAGGGCGAGGCTTTGTTCAACGACGGCGTCGGCGTCGTGTTGTTCACCGCGTTCGTGGCATTTGCCACAGCGTCCGGCGGCGATGGAAATGCGGGTGTGGGACTTGTCGAAAGCGTATTTAGAGACGCGATCGGCGGTTTGGCGCTCGGAGCGTTCACCGGCTATGTCGCTTATCGCGCGATGCGGGCGATCGACGATTTTCCTGTCGAAGTGCTGATCACATTGGCGCTCGTCACCGGCACATATGCGCTGGCGCAAAAGATCGGCACGAGCGGACCGCTCGCCGTCGTTGCCGCGGGCTTGCTGATCGGCGAGCGCGCGCCGCGTTATGCGATGAACGAGCGTACGCGCGCATATGTCTCGGCGCTGTGGACGCTGATCGACGAAGTGCTGAACTCCGTCCTGTTCCTGCTGATCGGGCTCGAAGTGCTTGTCTTGAGCTTTGAGCCGAGCGCGCTCGGGCTTGCGCTGGCGGCCGTACCGATCGTGCTTTTTGCGCGGATCATCTCCGTTTCGACGCCGCTCGTTTTGTTCGGCTGGACGAAGAAATTGTCGGCGCGCAATGTGCCGTTCCTGACCTGGGCGGGCTTGCGCGGCGGCATCTCGGTTGCGCTCGCTCTGGCGCTGCCCGACAGCCCGGCGAAATCCGCCATCCTTGCCGCGACTTACGCGGTCGTGCTGTTCACCATTGTCGTGCAGGGCTCGACATTAGGCATTGTGGCGCGGCGCACATTGCGACAGGCTGGGAAGGTGGCAGAGTAAGAACTGAGTGAGCCTATCAACTCGCACGCCGCAATTGGTCAAACTCGAATTGTCACGCATTTGGCGAGGCGCTAAGTTTGCGTCGATAGGCTGCAAGCATTTCGAAGCTTGGATTAATACCCGGAATTTTTGATGGCGGCTCAAAAGATCAATACGACCACGCATCCGACCACTACATTTTGGATGTTGGCCGACGAATTCGGACAGATGTACGGGGAGCGTCCGAGCGCCTCGCCAACGCCGCCGGATATCGACGAGGCCCACACCGCCGGAGCAAAGCCGGGTGCCTGTAGCGGCAGCCAGCCGAAAACAGACGAGCAATTACTGCAAGAGCTATATCTCGATTTTCATCAGCAGCCGGCATATCCGCGTACCGCGCTCTGCTTGTCGGGCGGCGGCATCCGCAGTGCCGCATTTGCGCTTGGCGTCATGCAGTTCCTTGCCAAAGCAGGTCTGCTTCATCGCTTCGAATATCTCTCCACCGTTTCCGGCGGCGGTTACATCGGCAGCTGGCTTTCCGCGTGGTTCACGCGTGCGGCCGATGCCGCGGGCAAAGGCGGATATGCCAAAATAGGCCCGCTTCTCGCCTATCGAGAAATGCCCGAACGCGAGCCCGTGCAGATCGAAAATCTTCGCGCCAATAGCAATTATCTCACACCGAAGCTCGGCGCTCTTTCGGCGGATACATGGAGCGGGGTTGCAATCTGGCTGCGCAATCTGCTCATCAACTGGTTTTTGCTCATACCGTTGATCGCCGCCGCCGCGGTGATCCCGCAGATCGTGTCCGCATTGACCGGTGCCGCCGAGGGCGCCGATTGGGCAACGCGCATTCAGGCGATTGGCATCTTCTGCTACTTTTTCTCATTAGTTGTGTTCAACGGCGCTCGACCGCGCTGGCGCGCCTTCAGTCTGAACCAGATCAAATTCCTTATATTCTCCTGGTTCCCACTCCTGATAAGCGCAGCGATGTGGGCGATTTCGATGGCTCATCCTGCCACCGGTCTTACCGCGATTTGGCGTTGGTTTATTCCGGCCGAGATCGGGCCCTTCGCTGCGCCGATCCCGGACTACGTATTTCTCGCGATCGTGCTTTATGCCGTTGCGGTATTGATCGGCGCCATTTGGAACGCTCGCGGAGCCGAGCCCTATGTGCACATTTCAAAGGGCGTGCCGGGCGAGCAATCCTTGGAATATTCGTTCACGCGGACGCGCCGAACGGACTATCCTGCCGGCGTTGAGGTCTACACCGAAGATCATCAGGCGGTCGCGGGGCGCCACTACGTTTCAAACTCGCAGAAAATCTTCTTTGCGCCGAATGAATCCAAAGCGATCGGCACTTTGAAGGTTCAGTTGACGGGCCAGAAAATTGACGGCGCGCAAGTCGAGGATGGTGATTTCTTCGTCAAGTTTCGTAATCCGAGCGGCGTGCGGATCGGCGCTCTCTTCCCGTCCGAAGCGATTGGCGATGCTCTCGTATTCATATTTTCCGGCGCGTGCTTCGGACTGTTCATCGGCGCCGGCGATCTGCTCTTGAGAAACTGGTTTAGCGCCGATGGACAGATGAGTGTTGGCCATCATCTGCTGTTCACCACAATAGCGGTTCCGTGGTTGTTGCTATCGCACGCTCTCGCCGCAGTGATATTTGTCGCATTCACGAGCTGGCTGCCTCGATCTGACGAGGAGCGCGAGTGGATCGGCCGAGCAGCAGGCTGGATTTTGGTCGTCGCGTGCTTGTGGCTGCTTGTCGCCGCGCTCGTGCTGCTCGCACCCTATGTGGCCTCTCTGCTTCTCGCCCATTTCAACATAACGCCGCAAACGATCGACCCTAAGGCTCTCTCGGCAGGCGTTGCGACGGGCATATCAGCTTTGGGAACGGCCTCTGGTCTTCTCACCGCTATCGTTGGCGGCGGGCCGAAGACGGCGGCAATTCCCGGACAGCCGCAGACATTGTGGCGCAAGATCGCGCTTTATATCGGCGCACCGCTCTTTCTGGCGACGCTTTTCGTCGGCCTGGCACTCGCGATCGACTGGTTGGCTTTTGGACAAATCTTCGCAAGGGAGATCGCCCAGCCGCCGGCAGGAGCGACGACGAATGCTGCGGCTGAGATTCGCACGCGCGTGCCGGGCGATTTTTTGGGTATCGCCGTCGAACTGATCAAGTATGGCGTCATACCTGCCTTGGCGTCGGTGCTTATCGGCTACTTTATAAATATAAATCGCTTTTCCCTGCACGAGATGTATCGCAATCGTCTGGTGCGGGCGTTCCTCGGCGCCAGCAACATCTCCCAGGCTCAACGCGACCGGTTCACGTTCTTCAATTTCACCGACAATCTTCCCGTATCGCGGCTGTGGGTTCGAAGCCAGGAAAAGCAGGCGCCGACGACACCGGGCGCGAAGCCTGCGACATCAAAAGCCGATTGGCGCCCGTTCCACGTTCTGAACATCGCATTGAATCTCGTTGCCACGGACAAACTCGCCTGGCAGGAGCGCAAAGCAGAATCCTTCACAGTCAGCCCGCTATGGTGCGGCTCCGCGCAATTGAATGCGTTTCGGAGAGCCAGCGAGTACGGCGGCAAAAATGATACGTTGACCCTTGGTACGGCGATGGCGATTTCCGGCGCCGCAGTCAGTCCCAATATGGGTTATAATTCTTCGCCGCTCATCACTTTTTTACTGACATTGTTCAATGTCCGCCTCGGCTGGTGGCTGGGAAATCCGAAATATGGCCGCTTCGCGGATGAAGGGCCACGCTGGGCGGCCGTACCATTGTTGTTCGAACTGTTCGGCCTCACGAACGACAAAAGAAATTACATCTATCTGTCAGACGGCGGGCATTTCGAGAACCTTGGTCTTTACGAAATGGTGCGACGACGCAGCCATTTGATTATCGTCAGTGATGCAGGCCAGGACAAGGAGCTTGCGTTCGCAGATCTCGCAAATGCCGTACGGAAGATATGGATCGATCTGGGCATACGCATCGAGTTTCCCAAACTCGATGACCTGCGTGTCCGCAATCAGGATCGCGACGACCCCAAGAAAGGCGGCCCTTGCTACACGGTGGGATTCATACGCTACACGGAAGCGGACAGGCCCACGGACGGATCGCCAAACCGGGCGAAAGACGGCATCATCCTTTATCTGAAGCCGGGATTCCGCGGTGACGAATCCGCGGATATTGTCGGCTATGCAGCAACATCGACGGACTTTCCGCATGAGACTACCGTTGATCAATGGTTTTCGGAATCTCAGTTCGAGAGCTATCGCGGCCTCGGCTTCTCGATCATGAGACGCGCGCACGACGAAGCGGTGAAAAATCATAACAATAAAGTTGGCAACAGGGAGATTCGGGATTTCAGCGGCGCTTCAATCCTCTCATTCTTCGAGAGCCTTTCCATGGTGGAGACGACGGCAAAACCTGTGCTACCGGCGCAGGCGGTAACTCCCGCCTGATCCCTTTCTTGCGATTGCCCGGCCTCCCGCCGGCGCATCGCATGCTGCATCGATTCATATTATCGATTTGAGTCGTGCATCCGTTCTGCGACCAAGTCCGCCATCGCACGCGACGGCTCATCGCCTTGCGCGCGCAATCCTGTAACGACTCCTTCGCGGTCGGCGACAGGGCGGTTCTGACTGACCTTCCACTTGCCTTCGATGCGTGTGATCGGGATTTCGATCCCGACGATGGCGCGGACTTGCATCGCGACGAAATCCTCCGGCGCGTCCTCGACCTCCCACGGTACGGCGCGTCCGGTTTCTTGAGACTGCGTCAATTCGCCGATCTGTTCGTACAGCCACGCGGCGTCGTCGATCGCGCGCGGACGGCCCCATGCATGCACGGTGGCGTAGTTCCACGTCGGCACAACCTTGCCCGTCTCGCGCTTCGTCGCGTACCAGGACGGCGTGATATAGTCTTGCGGACCCTGAAAAACGACGAGGCATTCCTCAATCGTCGCAAACTCGCGCCATTGCGGGTTCGCGCGCGCAAGATGCGCGCGTAACGTGCCGTATTGGCCACGCTCCGAATCGATCAAAAACGGCACCGGATTGGCTATGAGACCGCTGGGTCCAGCGGTTATCAAGAGCCCGAGAGGATGCGTGCGGATCAGCCTGTGCTGAACAGCAAGCCGTTCCTCACGATGATGCGGCGGCTGGTACATATTGCTGGTAGAATAACACGCGGTCGCCGCAAAAACATTGACTTTTCGCCCTCGTGTTCTTGATAGGGGTGTGCCCGGTGAGGTGGAAGGCCGCCTCCCGGGCTTTGATATCTTGAAAAGGATTGGTTCCGGATATGGTTCGAATTGGAATCTTTGCGCTTGCGCTTGCGATATCGATGCCGGCTCTGGCGCAAGGCGCTGGCGGCGCTTCTGAAGCAGATAGGCAGGCATGTGAGCCCGACGTGTACCGGCTCTGCAACAATTACGTTCCCGACGTGGATCGGATCGTCGCGTGTCTCAACGCAAACAGGCGCGCACTTAGCCCCGCCTGTCGCGCGGTGATGTCGCGTCCGCGCCGCTAATCGTGACTACTCGTCCTCGCCGAACCTGTTCGCAACGAGCGCCTGCAATGCGGTAAGCGCTTCGTCTGCTTGTGGGCCCGTCGCTGCAACGGTGATCGTCGACCCCATGCCGGCGCCGAGCGTTAGAATGCCCATGATCGACGTCCCGCCGACAGTCTCGCCGCAGCGGGACACAAAAATCTCGGCGTCGTATTTCTCGACGCATTGCACGAATTTCGCGGTGGCGCGCGCGTGCAATCCTTTGCGATTGATGATTGGAATGTCGCGAACGATGGCGCCATCCGGAAATTGCGGCGCTTCATAATCCTGCTCGCAGGAATCGTCGCTCATTTGCCGTTGAGGATCCGGCTCGCAACGTAGATGTACTTGCGGCCGGCATCCTGCGCCTGTGCGACAGCCTGCGACAAGCTCGCGCTCTCACGCACGGATGCGAGCTTGATGAGCATCGGTAGATTGGCGCCGGCGACGACTTCGACGCGGCCCTCGGTCATCACCGAGATCGCGAGATTGGAAGGCGTGCCGCCGAACATGTCGGTGAGCAGCACGACGCCCGCGCCGGAATCGACCTTTGTCACTGCCTCGATGATGTCCTGGCGGCGCTGCTCCATGTCGTCGTCGGGTCCGATACTGATCGCCTGCAATTGCCGCTGTGGGCCGACGACGTGCTCCAGCGCGGCGCGGAATTCGTCGGCGAGATGACCATGGCTGACGAGCACCATTCCGATCATCGGGCGCGTCCACCCCATGCCGGGACGGTGCTCGCCCCGCCGGACGCTCTGGATCGATGGCGAGCCTTCAAACGCGCAGCTCCCGCGGTTCCGCGGGATTCGGCGCCGATATGGCTTCCCCCCTGAACCGGTTCAGTTTTGCGTGGGACATTTGTGCACCGCAAAGGAGATGGCAAGGGTGAAGATCGTCCGAGCGCCGGAATGGCCTCAGCCGTCCCCCATCCGCAACAGATGGTTCAAGACGATCCCGGCTTGCTGCGGCCCCGGCGCTCCCAAGGAGAGTTGCGGCAGCTCGATCTCGCAGAGGCAGACCTTGGCCTCGCTTACTGGAAGGCGCACCGGCGCCCCGGTCGGGTCCCCAG
>JAFAVH010000265.1 GCA_019242655.1 Methylobacteriaceae bacterium | reverse complement strand
CGGACGTTTCAGAAATCCGCGCCGCGCAGCAATACGGTTTAAGCTATCGCGCCGATGCCGGCGCGCTCGGCCTCTTTCTCGACGAGCTTGCCGTCCTCCATCAACATCAGGGCGAGATAGCTTAAACCGTATTGCTGCGCGGCGCGGATTTCTGAAACGTCCGCAATTGCCGCCGAACTCGCGAGCGACAGAACGGCACCGACAACAGCTCGCAGCATGACGGCTTTCCCTTCCCTCACGTGTTGTCGCCGGCAAGCGCAGCGCAGACCGCGTCCGTCACCTGATCGGTCGTTGCCCTGCCGCCGAGGTCGGGCGTGTGCAGGGACGGATCGGCGGTAATGCGCTCGATTGCGCGCATGAGCCGGTCCGCCCCAGCCTTTTGCCCGAAATGCTCGAGCATCATGCTGCCTGACCAGAAAGTCGCGACAGGGTTGGCAATGCCCTTCCCCACGATGTCGAAGGCTGAGCCGTGGATCGGCTCGAACATCGACGGAAATTTGCGCTCGGGGTTGAGGTTCGCCGTCGGCGCAATTCCGATCGATCCCGCAAGCGCTGCGGCAAGATCGGACAGAATATCCGCGTGCAAGTTGGTCGCGACGATCGTGTCAAGGGATTGCGGATGCATGGTCATGCGGATCGTCATCGCATCGACCAACATCTTGTCCCATGTCACATCGGAATAGCTCTGCGCCACTTCAGCAGCGATTTCGTCCCACATCACCATTGCATGGCGCTGCGCGTTGGATTTGGTGACGACCGTCAGCTTCTTGCGCGGGCGCGATCGCGCCAACTCGAAGGCGAAGCGGATGATGCGTTCAACGCCGTTGCGGGTGAACATCGACACATCGGTCGCGACCTCTTCCGGCAGACCTCGATGCACGCGGCCGCCGACGCCGGCATACTCGCCTTCCGAATTTTCGCGCACGATGATCCAATCGAGCTCCGGTCCGGAAACATGCCGCAAAGGGCTGGTGATGCCGGGCAGGACGCGTGTCGGACGGACATTGGCATATTGATCGAACGGCTGGCAGATCGCCAGGCGCAATCCCCAGAGTGTCACGTGGTCCGGCACGTCCGGCGCACCCACGGCGCCGAAATAGATCGCATCGTAGGGCTTCAGTTTCGTAAGCCCGTCCTTCGGCATCATGATGCCGTGCTTCTTGTAGTAGTCCGAACCCCAATCGAAATGGTCGAAGCTGAAGGAGAAACCGCCGTCACGCGCCGCACAGGCGTCAAGCGCACGAATACCCGCCGCGATGACTTCCGAGCCGATCCCGTCCCCGGGAATCGCAGCGATCTTGTAAGACTTCACCCGTAACTCCTCGCGCGTTTGACCGGATATTGCAGAGAAGCGCGCGATGCGCAAAAGCGCGACAGGGTTGACGTGCGGGCCGCGCCTCGGGCAAGCACAGGAAAACACCTTGAGGAAACGCCATGGTTCACACCGTTCCAGGCTTCGAGCGCATCGGGGAGGAGAATGCGTTCGCCGTGCTTGCCCGCGCGACGGAGTTGCAGCGCCAGGGCCGCGACATCATCAATCTCGGCATCGGCCAGCCGGATTTTGCGACGCCACCGCATATCGTCGAGGCGGCCGTGAAGGCGCTCCGCGACGGGCATCACGGCTACACGCCGGCAACCGGCGTCCTGGCATTGCGAGAAGCGATCGCGGCGGACTACGCGCGGCGCTACCACGTCGAAGTCTCGCCCGACCACGTGATGGTCATGCCGGGCGGCAAGGTGACGATGTTCACTGCGATTTTGATGTTCGGCGAGCCGGGCGCCGACATCCTTTATCCCGACCCTGGTTTTCCTATCTATCGCTCGATGATCGAATATACCGGCGCGCGGCCCGTGCCGGTACCGATCCGCGAAGAGAACGGTTTCGCTTTCTCGGCCGATGAAACGCTGGCGCTGATCACGCCTGCGACACGGCTTCTGATTTTGAACTCGCCCGCCAATCCGACAGGCGGCGTCACGCCGAAAGCAGAGATCGACAAGCTCGTCGCCGGCCTCGCGCGCTTTCCCGATGTCGCGATCATGTCCGACGAAATTTATGCGCAAATGACCTACGACGGTCTCGCACATCAGACGTTGCTCGATTATTCGCAAATCCGTGACCGACTGATCCTGCTCGACGGCGCATCGAAAACATACGCAATGACGGGATGGCGGCTCGGCTGGTCGGTCTGGCCGCAAGCGCTTTATGAAAATGCACGCAAGCTCGCCGTAAATTCGTTTTCCTGCACCAATGCGGCGACGCAATTTGCTGGCGTCGCAGCGCTCGAAGGGCCACAGGACGCCGTGAAAAGCATGATCGCCGAGTTCGACCGCAGGCGCCGCATTGTCGTCGATGGATTGAACCGGCTACCCGGTATTTCCACGATCACGCCGAAGGGCGCTTTCTACGCTTTTCCGAACATCTCGCGCACCGGATGGCCCGCGAAAAAGCTCGCTTCAACCTTGCTCGAAGAAGTCGGCGTCGCAACGATCGGCGGGCCAGATTTCGGCGTGCACGGCGAGGGCTATTTGCGGCTTTCCTATGCGAATTCCGCCGAGAACATCATCGCCGCGCTCGACCGCATCGGCGAATTCCTGGCGGCGCGCAAGGCCGCCTGACGCGGGAAGCCATTCGCGGCCGTTTCTACTGTCGCGCCAGGATGAAATAGGCCATCAGCACGACGAAGGCGAGGAGAGCGAGGCCGAGGCTCCAGAAAAGCACCGAGCTCGCACCCGTGCCGGTGACGCCCTGCCGCGCTTCGGTTGTAGTCTCCACGACCTTGCGATCAGATTCCACGTCTCTCCTCCTGCATCTGGCGAACCGAACCCCGTCGCCGGGCAACGTAAGGTCGGGGGCAAGGTTCCGGGCGGCTGGCTCGTCTCAGGCGGCGCCGGCCCTCTGCATCTGCTTGCGGAATTTTGCGCGCAGAGTGTCGATCGGCTCCGGTCGGCCAGCCGCATCATGGTGCCAAAAGGTCCAGCCGTTACAGGCTGGCAAACCCTGCACGAGTGCGCCGGCCTTGTGGATGGAGCCGACGATGTCGCCGATCGCCACTGCGCCGTCCGCCCGCACCAAGGCCTTATGGCGCCGTTTCTCATCCGTGAGCACGGTCCCCGGGGCGATGAGCCCCGCCTCGACCAGGGCAGAGAACGGGACGCGCGGCTCGCTGCGCTTCGTGGGCGCTTCGGCGACCGCCCCATCGGGAAGCGGCTCGACGGCAGCGATCCGCGCATCTGCGGCGCGGATATAGGTGTCATCGCGCTCGATCCCGACGAATGAGCGGCCGAGTCGCTTTGCGGCGGCGCCGGTTGTCCCCGTGCCGAAGAACGGGTCGAGCACGAGGTCGCCAGGCCTCGTCGCACTAAAGAGAATGCGGCTCAAGAGCGCCTCGGGTTTCTGTGTCGGATGGGTCTTGCGCCCGGCCGTGTCCTTCAACCGTTCCGCGCCGGTGCAGATCGGCAAGAACCAGTCGGAGCGCACCTGACAATCCTCGTTGCCGGCCTTCAGCGCTTCGTAGTTAAAGGTGTATCCCTTCGCCTCGGCGCTGCGCGCGGCCCAGATAAGCGTTTCGTGCGCATTGGTGAAGCGGCGGCCGCGAAAATTCGGCATCGGGTTGGCTTTGCGCCAAACGATATCGTTGAGGATCCAGAACCCAAGGTCCTGCATGATCGCGCCGACGCGAAAGATATTGTGATACGACCCAATGACGAAAATCGTCGCTTCGGGTTTCATCAACCGGCGCGCTGCGCGGAGCCAATCGCGTGTGAAGGAATCGTAGTCGCCGAAGCTCGCGAATTTGTCCCAGTCGTCATCGACCGCATCGACGCGGCTTTGGTCCGGACGCGACAATGCGCTTTCAAGCTGCAGATTGTACGGCGGATCGGCGAAAACGAGATCGACGCTGCGTTCCGGCAAGGCGTGCATCACCTCGACACAATCGCCGCGCAATATCGTGTTGCGCGGCGCTGTTTGCGCGGGACTGGATTGCCCGCCGGAGCGCCGCGTCGAAGACCCAGTACGCGTGACCTGAACAAGGGACTTCGCGCCGGCAGCTCCGGCATGAGCGATACGCATGAACTCGATACCGACGAACGCAACTCAACGATCGTGAAGATGCGCTCGATGCGGTAAAGGTCGCGTTAGGCTTGATGGGGCGGAAGCGTCCCTTTTTCGAACGAATTTGGGACAATGCGCGCGTTCACGGAGCGTTAAATATTCTCACTCGGCGGCGGCGCGAAACGGCGAGAAACTCAGGCGGTGAAACGGCGATGGACCGTTCTTCGCAATGGCCGCCACATGAAACTCCGTGGCGTAACCGGAATGGCGCTCGAAACCATAGGCTGGGTGCTGATCGGCAAGCCGGCGCATCAAACGGTCGCGCGTAACTTTCGCGACGATCGAAGCCGCCGCGATCGAAATGCATTTCGCGTCGCCTTTGATGATCGCCTCGCCCGGACAGGCGAGACGATCGGGAAAATCGCAACCATCGATTAAGATGTAAGACGGCCGAAGCGACAGGCCGGCGCAGGCGCGACGCATAGCCGCGAACGTCGCCTGTCTGATGTTTATCGTGTCGATCTCCCCGACGGCGCCGAACGCGACCGAAACTGCAAGCGCCCGCGACATTATCTCTTCGTAGATTTCCTCGCGCGTCTCGTGATCGAGCGCTTTCGAATCGTTGACGCCACGCGGCAGTTTTCTTTTGTCGAGAATGACCGCTGCTGCGGCGACCGGTCCCGCGAGCGGGCCGCGACCCGCCTCGTCGACTCCGGCAACCGGCCCCACCCCGCTGGCTAGGAGCCGCGATTCGATCCTGTAGTGGGGCCGCTTCATGTTTCCGCGTGAGCCAGAGCCTTGACCTCCTCTAGCGAGGTTTGTGGCCGATGTGGAGCGCATCGCGCTTCTGCGAGCGGCTTGTTCACAGATGAGCGGCTTCGGCACCGATAAGATGCGGGTAGCTAAGGCGGCCTGCCTTCGATAGATTGCGGCAGGCCGAGGGTAGAGTTGGTCAAGTGCGAGGAGTACGGGCAATGGACAACGATGATATTGTGACGCGCGACAGCGCCAGCGCGCAGCCGATCGGAGGCGACTATGAGCCGACCGGCTCTGACTTCAGCGCGATTGGCGAAGATGGCGAGCGCAATCCCGTATTCTCCCATCTCGTCACCAGCGACAATGATATCGTCGGTCTCGTCGCCTATTCGATCTATAAGCAGAACAAGCTCGATTGGCTGCTTGCGTTTCAACGCGCGGTCGGCCGGGAGCCAAGTGAGCTGGAGAACACGGCCTATATCATCGGCGAAGCGACGCCACGGCGGCTGGCGACCTATCGGCATCTCGCCGAATCGACGCTTGCGGGCAGCGGCCCGGATGTGCCGTCAGCAACAGGGAAACCGGGCGATCGCCCGGCCTATGCCTATCGCGGCAAGCCGGGTGCGCAAAACCGCCCGAACACGCTCGTCGTCGCCGCCATCCTCGCGGTCGTCGTTATTGTAGCAATCGTTGCCGCGGTGAA
>JAFAVH010000125.1 GCA_019242655.1 Methylobacteriaceae bacterium | reverse complement strand
GAAGCCGTCCTTTTCGACATGGACGGACTGCTTGTCGACACCGAATCTGTCTATCGCGACGCAATTCTCGCAGAAGCCGAAGCGCGCGGCTCTCCCATGCCGCTGTCGCTATTCTTGCAAATGGTCGGCCTGCCGGCGCATGCATGTGACGATCTGGCGACGTCCCATTTTGGCGCGGAGGTCGATCTTGCAGTCTATAACAGCGACGTCGATGCGCGTGTGAAGGAGAGGCTCGACGCCGGCGTCGCACTCAAGCCAGGCGTGATCGAGCTGTTGGATCTCCTCGACGAGTTGAACATGCCTCGCGCGATCGTCACCTCGTCGAGCCACGCGACGGTTGAAGCGCATCTCGGCCGCAGCGGCATTGTCCCGCGTTTTAACGCTGTCATCGCGCGCGGCGATTATACGCGGGGCAAGCCGCACCCCGATCCATTTCTTCGTGCGGCAGGAATGTTGCAGCGAAACCCTACGCACTGCCTTGTGCTCGAGGATTCCCACAACGGCATACGCGCCGCGCACGCAGCGGGCATGATTGCCATCATGGTGCCCGACCTTTTGGAACCGACCGAAGAAATACACGGCCTTTGTCTCGCCGTGGCCGAGACATTACACGACGTGCGGGATGGACTGTTGAGGTGGCGGGGTTCGCAGAGAAGGTGAGGCTTTCGCCAACTAACTCGCCAGCGCTTCCTTCTGCCGGATCGCCTTCTTGCGATCGTTCGGATCGAGGATCGCTTTGCGCAGCCTGATCGATTTCGGCGTCACCTCGACAAGCTCATCGTCCTCGATATAGGCGAGCGCTTTTTCGAGCGTCATCTTGATCGGCGGCGTCAGGCGCACCGCCTCGTCCTTGCCGGCGGCGCGGATATTGGTGAGCTGCTTGCCCTTGAGCACGTTGATCTCGAGATCGTTATCGCGCGTGTGCTCGCCGACGACCATCCCGCGATACACTTTCGCGCCGGGCTCGATCATCATCGGACCGCGATCTTCGAGCTTCCACATGGCGTAGGCGACGGCGTCGCCTTGCTCGTTCGAGATAAGCACGCCGGTGCGGCGGCCGGCGATGTCGCCCTTCCACGCTGAATAGCCGTGAAACAGCCGATTCAAGATCGCGGTGCCGCGCGTATCCGTCAGAAGCTCGCCTTGATAGCCGATGAGCCCGCGCGTCGGCGCGTGAAAGACGAGGCGAAGACGTCCGCCGCCGGACGGGCGCATCTCCGTCATCTCGGCTTTGCGCTCCGACATCTTTTGCACGACGACACCGGAGAATTCCTCATCGACGTCGATGACGACTTCCTCGATCGGCTCGAGCAATTCGCCATGCTCGCCTTTTTGAAAGACCACCTTCGGACGCGACACACCGAGCTCGAAACCTTCGCGCCGCATCGTCTCGATCAGAATCGCGAGCTGCAACTCGCCGCGGCCCGATACGATGTAGGCATCGGAGTTCGGCGCCGGCTCGACATTCAGCGCGACATTGCCTTCGGCTTCCTTGAACAAGCGATCGCGGATGACGCGGCTCGTCACCTTGTCGCCCTCGGTGCCGGCAAGCGGCGAATCGTTGACGAGGAACGTCATCGACAAAGTCGGCGGATCGATCGGCTGCGCCTGCAAGGGCTTGGTCACGTCGAGCGCGGCGAGCGTGTCGGCGACGTTGAATTTCTCCAAGCCGGCAATAGCGACGATGTCGCCGGCCTCGGCCTCTTGGACCGGCTGCCGCTCGATGCCGCGAAACGCAAGAATTTTCGACACGCGGCCTTGCTCGACGACCTTGCCGTCGCGCGAGAGCACTTTCACCGGCTGGTTCGGCTTCACGCTACCGGCAAAGACTCGGCCGGTAATGATGCGTCCGAGATAGGGATTGGCCTCGAGCAGAGTGCCGAGCATGCGCAAGCCGCCTTCCTCGACCCTCGGCGCAGCGACATGGTCGACGACGAGGTCGAGCAGCGGCGCCATGCCTTTGTCTTTCGGACCGTCGGCGCTCGCCGCCATCCAGCCTTGTTTTGCCGAGCCATAGATGATCGGGAAATCGAGCTGCTCGTCGCTCGCGTCGAGCGCGGCGAAGAGATCGAACACGTCGTTGACAACCTCGGTCGCGCGGGCATCCGGTTTGTCGACCTTGTTGATGCAGACAATCGGCTTCAGGCCGATCTTCAGAGCCTTGCCGACCACGAACTTGGTCTGCGGCATCGGCCCTTCCGCGGCATCGACGAGAACAATCGCGCCGTCGACCATCGACAGGATGCGCTCGACCTCGCCGCCGAAATCGGCATGGCCGGGCGTGTCGACGATGTTGATCCGCGTGTCCTTCCAGAGGATCGACGTGGCTTTGGCCAGAATGGTGATGCCGCGCTCGCGTTCGAGGTCGTTCGAATCCATGACGCGCTCGGCAACGCGCTGGTTCGCCCGGAACGCGCCGGAGGCTTGCAGCAGACGATCGACGAGCGTGGTCTTGCCATGGTCGACATGCGCGATGATCGCGATATTGCGGAGATTCATGAGTGTCGCTGTTGGAGAAGGGCGGCGAGCCGGAGGATCGGATGCTGCAATGCAATATATAACCTTTCAAAGATGATTCTGAAAGGTGCGCCTCCCCACTTCACACGCGCACTCCAAATTGCCACGTTCAGGGTTACGAAATGCCGGGCTGCCAATATGTCGCAGCTGTGGACTGATTTGGCGGCTCGCTTGTGTTCAATTGAACAAATGCCGAGCCTGTGCGTTGCGCCGACAGGAGAGCACATGCACGTACCCAGTACCGAACCAAGACTTCGGCCGCCCAGCCTGCTTTTGCTGGCGCTCGAGGGAACGCGCGCGGTGTGCGAACTTGGCGCGACGCTCGCCACCCTGCCGATTTTGCACGCGGCGCCGCGCGGCGACGGGCACGCCGTCCTCATCTTCCCCGGCCTGGTCGCGAGCGATCTCTCGACCGAGCCGCTGCGGCGCTATCTGCGGGCGCAAGGCTATAGCGCGCATGAGTGGGGCCTCGGCCGCAACTTCGGACCGCGGCCCGGCGTGCTCGACGCCTGCCGCGATCGCATCAGGCAGTTGCGCCAAGAGTCCGGCGGTAAGGTTTCGCTGATCGGCTGGAGCCTCGGAGGCATCTATGCCCGCGAGATGGCGAAAGAGATGCCGAGGGACGTACGCAGCGTGATTACGCTCGGCACGCCGTTCCGCGGCAGCCCGCGTGCGACCAATGCCTGGCGCGTCTATGAATGGGCGAGCGGCGAGACGGTCGACACCGTCGACCAAATGCAGATCGAGAGGTCGCCGCCGGTGCCGACGACGTCGATCTTCAGCCGCACTGACGGCGTCGTTGCGTGGCAGTGCAGCGTCGAGCGGGAAAAAGCGCAGGTCGAGAATATCGAGGTCGAGGCGAGCCATATCGGTCTCGGCGTGCACCCCGCGGTTCTCTACGCAATTGCCGATCGCCTCGCGCAGCCGGAGGGCGCATGGAAGCGCTTCGACCGCAGCAGCGGCTTGCGCGGGCTTTTCTACAAAGATCCGCAGCGCGGCAGCGATCCGCGTGCGACCTACGGCGAAGGAATGGGCTTGGCCGGCGCGGTCCTTTAGGCCCGCGCGCCGTTCGCGTGCTCTGAAATCGCGCCGATGACCCGCGGCCAAACGGCCTCGGGAATCGCGTGCCCCATGCCTTCGATCTCCACGAGCTTTGCGCCGGGAATGCCGGCCGCAATGGCGCGCCCGCCTTGCACCGGCACAAGCGGATCTGCGGTGCCGTGGATAACCAATGTCGGCACCCGCACGCCTGGCAGCGCTTTTGTGCGGTCGCCTGAGGCAAAAATCGCGGCGAGCTGACGCGCGACACCGGGCGGGTTGAGGCCGCGCTCGAAAATGCGCAGCGCGCGGGCGCGCTCGCGTTCCTCGGTTTCGGGAAACGCGCTGCCGCGCAGCACGCGCCACGTCCATAGGAAGCGCTCGAGGAACGCCTCCTTGTCGGTGGGTGAGGGATTCATCAGCACTTCCATCGCTTCCTGCGTCGGCGGCGGCAGGCGCGGATCGCCGCTCGTCCCCATGATGCAGGTTGCCGACAAGAGCCGCTGCGGGAAATGGATCGCCAATTCCTGGGTGATCGCCGCACCCATCGATGCGCCGACGACGTGGGCGCGCTTTATCCCGAGCGCATCCAGTAATCCGACCGCATCGGCGGCCATGTCACGTAAATTGTAGGGCGCCTCGATGGGTTTTCCGGTGAGCGCTTTCTCGATCAGCTTCGGCAATGCGGGCGCCTCGCCTTTGATCTTCATAGATTTGCCGATGTCGCGATTGTCGAAGCGGATGACGAAAAAGCCGCGCTCCGCCAGGGCGGAACAGAAGCCGTCGTCCCACAAAATCATCTGGGCGCCGAGGCCCATGATCAGAAGCAGCGGCGGCGCGTTGCGGTCACCGAACGTGTCGTAGCAGAGCTCGACCCCATTCGCTTTGGCGAATTGCTCGGCGGAATGGGCGACCTCGTTCGGCAATGTTTAGCTCCTGCAGACAAACGAAAGCCCGCGTGAAGCGGGCTTTCGAATACTCGATTACGATCTTCGCCGATTACGCAGCGCGGGGGAAGACCTTGGCGAGGTTCTCGCGGGCGTTGGTCGCGCCTTCGGTGACGCGATCCTTGACGTAGTCGGCGGCGCCGCGCATGGCCGCGAGGTTCGTCTCGTTCGCATTCTTCAGGAAGTCGGCATAGACGCGGACGCCCTCTTCGAACGACTTCACGCCGGCGAGCGCCTGGACGAGACCGAGCTGCGCCTGCGCGTTGCGGTAGGCGAGTTCGGCGACGTTGCGGCTGACATTGGCGTAGGTCTCGACGCCGTGGATGGCGGAGGCCTCGAGCGAACGCGACAAGCTCGCGGCATTGTCATGAAAACCGGTCAGGGTCTCCTGGGCGCGGGCGGCGCCGCGCTCGACATATTCGCGCGCGGCCGTGCCGAACTGGAACTGGCCGGTGACGTCCTTGAGGGCCTTCATGACGGGCTCGAAAGACGGGATGGTGGTGGCATTATCGGACATGGCAACAAACCTCCTTTAGACAGATTGGTCTCTGCGACCTCGATGAAACGCATATAGCAGGGGTTTTGTTGCATTGCAACAAAAATTATTGCGGTGCAGCGGAGCCGTCGCGATCCAGGGTCCAGAGCCGATGCGCCTGCCCCGGGTCCCGGCTCTCGCTACGCTCGGCCGGAAAAAGGACGCGCGTCATCCTTGTTGCACTTGCGCGCCAGGGAAATCCAAGAGGACACGGGCGCCGAGCGGCCGATCCTAATTTTTAAGTGCCGGTCGCCCGGCGCCCATGTACGGCGATTTCAGTCCCTTGCTTCCCGCATCTTCGCGAGCGTGGTTTGGCGTTGTGAGCCACCTCAAGTCCGCTTAAGCGATCTGAGCCGCGGACCGGTCATAGTGCCGGACGGGCGGGTTACTCCGCGCCGCACGTCTTTCGACGTACGTCACCGGTTTGCAAGAGCCTCCCGAGGCACGAGATCAGGTTCACCCCACGCCGCAGGCGCCGCTCCCCACCCGCACTTCCAAGACCACTCTAGAAAGGCCCTCATGTGGGCGGGGACGACGTGTTTCTAGGATTATATTCAGTGAAAGTCAACCGGAACGAAGATT
>JAFAVH010000101.1 GCA_019242655.1 Methylobacteriaceae bacterium | reverse complement strand
GAGAAGCAGCGCGAGATAAAGCCCGATCGCGAACTTTACCGCCGAGGCAAACAGCGTGTAGCCGACGGTGAAGAAGGTCGCCATCCAGAAGACCGTGTCATCGGACAGCCAGTCGTAATTCTCGATGCCGACGAATTCGCCCGCCCGGCCGATCTTGGCGTCGGTGAACGACAGCCAGACGCCGAGACCGAGCGGGTAGGCGAGGAACAGAATGAGGATCGCGCCGGCGGGCAACATGAACCAGAAGCCCTGCCAGTCGCGGTGACCGATCAGGCGCTGCCAACTCGTCCGACTCGCGGGGACGATCTGCCGGCTCGGGACTAAAGCCGCCTGGCTCATTGATACCTATGATCCCGTTCAGTCGAAGCGGCGCGGATCGCCCGCGCCGTTCCTTGTCCTACCGATAGATGCGCTGCGCCTGCCGCTCGGCCGTGCGCATCGTCGTCTTCAAGTCTTCCTGGCCGGTGCAATAACGCGCCACCATGTCGACGACGACGAATTCGGCGATCGCCGCGGCGACTTTCGGGCTGAGCGGACCGATGCCGCTCGCTGGAAGCGTGCGCTCGGAGGCGTCGCGGAACGGCGTCGTCTTCGGGTCCGCAGTCCAGACAGGGTTCTTCGCATAATCCTTGAGCGTCTGTGACAGGTAGCCCTGCGCCGCCTCGAGCCAGGGATTGTAGTTTTGTGCCTCCATCATGAAGGCCATGAAGGCTTTGCAGGTATTCGGCACCTTCGAATAGTTGAAGGCAAGGATCGGAAACGCGAGCTGCAGGTCGCTCGGCTTGCCGACCGGACCGACGGGATAGTTCGCGTGGTTCATATCGTCGGCGATCGCCTGCTGCTTGGCGTCGCCGGCTTTGCCGGCCGTCTTTGCGGCAACGTAGATCGAGATGCCGTTGTTGGTCATATAAAGTTCGCCGGCAAGGAACGCCTTGTTGTTCGAGGAATCGTTCCACGACGGCGTGCCTTCGATGAAGGTTTCGTACAGCGCTTTGAAATATTCGAGCGCCTTCGCTGTCTCCGGTGAGTTGATGATGATCTTGTCGTTCTTGTCGGTGAGATACGCGCCATGTCCCCAAAGGAACGTGTGTATCCAGCCGTTAGCGTCGCCGGTTGCGTGGCCCATCGCCATGCCGGCCGGCGTTCCGTTCTTCTTCAGCGCCTTGCACAATTCGAGGAATGACGGGTAGTCGGTCGGGAACGTCTTGAAGCCGGCCTTCTCCATCGCCGAGATGCGATAGTTCGGCAGGCCGCCATTGACCGCGACGGGGATGGCGATCCAATCGTCCTTGTACTTGCCGTAAGCGGCGGGCGAGGGCAGCCAGCCGCCGTACTTCTTGCCGAGATAGTCGGCAACGTCGGTCACCTTGATGCATTTTTCCGGGAAGAGCTGCGGCAGCGAGAACAAGCCCCAGACGATGTCGGGGCCCTGTCCGGTATTTGCGGCGACCGATGCCTTCGGCTGGATGTCGTCGAAGGATTCGTTTGAAACGTTGACCTTGACGTTCATCGCTTTCGAGAAGGCGTCGACCATCTTCATGAACGCGTCGTCTTCGGCCTGAACGAAGCGCTTCCAGCGCAGCACGTTGAGCGTCGCGTTAGCTTCCGGCTTCCATTGCGAGTCCTGCGCGAAGGCTTGGGCGAATTCGAAGAGGCCGCCGCCTGCGGCGAGACCGAGCGCACCCGCGCCTTTGACGAGTGTGCGCCTTGAAAAGTCGTTCATATTCTCCTCCGGTTAGCTCTTTGATTGTTTCGGCTGTCAGTTCAGGATCCGCTTGCCCGTTTCCGCATCGAAGAGATGCGCAAGCCTTGGATTCGGCGCGAGGTGGATCGTCTCGCCGGGCTTCGGCATGACGCGCTCGCGGAACACGCAAACGATGTCGTGATCGCCGGTGCGCGCGACGACCTGCGTCTCCGATCCCGTCGGTTCGGTGACGACGACCTCGGCCGGGATGCCGTCATCGGAAATATGAAAATGCTCCGGCCGGATGCCGTAAATGACCGGCTTGCCCTCCGAGGCGGGGGGAGGATTGATCAGCGGCAGGTCGGCGCCGGTCTGCGTCACGACCTTGCCGCCGTCGATACGGCCGCTGACGAAATTCATCGCGGGCGAGCCGATGAAGCCGGCGACGAAGAGATTGTCCGGACGGTCGTAAAGTTCGAGCGGCGCGCCGATCTGCTCGACGAGGCCGTCATGCATGACGACGATCTTGTCGGCCATCGTCATCGCCTCGATCTGATCGTGCGTGACATAGACGGTCGTCGTCTCGAGCCGCTGATGCAGCTCCTTGATCTCGGTGCGCATCGCGACGCGCAGTTTCGCATCCAAGTTCGACAGGGGCTCGTCGAACAGGAACACCTGCGGATCGCGCACGATGGCCCGGCCCATGGCGACGCGCTGGCGTTGCCCGCCGGAGAGCTGGCGCGGATAACGATCGAGCAGCGCCTTCAATCCGAGAATGTTGGCGGCGCGCTCGACGCGCGTCTTGATATCGGCTTTCGGCGCGTTCCTGAGCTTCAGCGAGAAGCCCATATTGTCGTAGACCGTCATGTGCGGATAAAGCGCGTAGTTCTGGAACACCATCGCGATGTCGCGCTCTTTCGGCGGCACGTCGTTGACGACGCGCCCGCCGATTCGGATTTCGCCGCCGGTGATGTTTTCGAGGCCGGCGATCATGCGCAGCAGCGTCGATTTTCCGCAGCCGGACGGCCCGACGAGAATGACGAATTCGCCGTCCTCGATATCGACGTCAACGCCGTGAATCACGGCGGTCGTGCCGAATGCCTTGCGCACGCCCCGGATTTCCACGGACGCCATGCCTACTCCTCCCGATCCCGCAGGTTGAAGTCCCCGCGTGTTCTTTTCTTCCCGTCCGCTTGCCTGAGCGGTTTTTGCTCGCGCATGATGGCGAGCGGCTGCTAGAAAGCAAGGCCCGAATTGTGGCAGCGGCAAAACGCGGACGTTGTGCCGCGTCTATGCGACCAAAGTCGATGAGGTATCGAGAGCGTGAGCGAATTTGAGGTTTTGATGCCGGACCCTCTGCCGGCGATGATCGTCAAAGGGCTGGAGCAGGGCAGCAAGCTGCATAAATTATGGGAAGCTTCCGACCGGGATAAGGCGCTCAAAGACCTCGCACCTCGCATTCGCGGTCTTGCCACGGGGGGCGGCCTAACGCGGATGGACGGCACGTTTCTTTCGCGCCTGCCGAAGCTTGAAATCGTCTCGAGTTACGGCGTCGGGTACGACAATGTCGACGTCAAATGGGCGGGCGAGCGCGGCATCATCGTCACCAACACGCCGGACGTGCTGAACGAGGAGGTCGCCGACACGGCGATCGGACTCATTCTATGCGCGGTGCGGCAGTTCCCGCAGGCTGATCGCTATCTGCGTGACGGCAAATGGCTGCAGAAGCCGTTTCCACTGACGGCGACATTGCGCGGCCGTACGCTCGGCATCGTCGGGCTCGGGCGCATCGGCAAAGCCATCGCCAAGCGTGCCGAAACCTTCGGCCTCAAGATCGCCTATCACGGACGTAACCGGCAGGCGGATGTCGATTACAAATATTTCGCGTCGCTCGTGGAGATGGCGCGCGCCGTCGATATCCTGCTTGTCATCACGCCCGGCGGCGCGGAGACCAAGCACCTCGTCAATGCGCAGGTTCTCGAAGCGCTCGGACCCGAGGGCGTGCTCATCAACGTCGCGCGCGGCTCTGTCGTCGACGAGGCGGCGCTGATCGAGGCCTTGCGTGCGCGCAAGATCATGACGGCAGGGCTCGATGTCTTCGCCAACGAGCCGCGCGTTCCGCAAGAACTCATCGAAATGGAACATGTGGTGCTCTTTCCCCATGTCGGCTCAGCCTCCGTTCATACGCGCAATGCAATGGGACAGCTCGTCGTCGACAATCTTTTGTCGTACGCGGCTGGGCGCGGTCCGCTGACTCCCGTTGCGGAAACGCCTTGGCCCCGCGAAAAGAGCGGTGCACATTAGTCGCGATTCACGTTCCGGAGGCCGAAACATGCATGCCCATCGCCGACTGCCGCTGCGGCTAAACCGAAGCGGCCCGGCTGTCGTTCTCGGCTTCAGCGTGATGCTCATGGCGCAAGCGAGCGCCGCCATCGATTTGACGAGCGTCGAGAAGCTCACCGGTCAATGGGACTTGTCGCTGAACGACACAAACCGCCGATGCCGGTTGGTGCTGCGCGCCGACGAGACCGGCCCGGGTCTGGCGCTCGGCATGCCCGCCGGATGCCGGCGCGCCATGCCGCTTTTGAACGAGATCGGCACCTGGAAGCTGCAACCCGGCGATCGCGTCACCTTCGCCGATGCGCAGGGGAAAGAGGTGCTGGCCTTCCTGCCGGATGGCAATGGGCCGCTTCGCGCCAAGGGGCCGGAGGGCGAAATCTACCGGCTGAGCGCCGCGGGAGCCGAGGCGCAGGGCCAACGCTTCAGCGACCTGCCGGCGGTGCAAGTGCCGGGCTTCGAGACGCCGGCGCCGGCGGCCGCGCCGATGACGGTCGCCGCAACGGCTGCGCCGGCGGCACCGTCGGTGCGGTCCGATGAGATCGCCGGCCGCTATTCCGTCCTGCGCGAGGGCGGCAAGGACACCGGCTGCATGATCACGCTCGACGCCAAGGCGCGCGGCTTGAAAGGCGGCAACAAGGCGCTGCTTGCGCCGGCCTGCCGCGACCAGGGCATCGTCATCTTCGATCCGGTCGGCTGGGCGGTCGAAAAGGGGCGGCTGAAGCTCACCGCGCGCAAAGGCCATCACGCGGTCTTCGAGCAGAAGGGCGACGGCACCTGGGAGAAGGAGCCGAAAGAGGGCAAGGCGCTCAGTCTGAAGAAAATGTAGCGCCGGCGCGCCGGACGCCTATCTCCTCTTGCGACTAGCTGAGAGGAGAGGCGCATGGCCGCTGCACAGCACAAGATTCCCGGTCCCGATCACCCGATCACGATCTCGCCCGCGCAAAGCCGCGTCCGCGTGCGCTTCGGCGGCGAGGTGATCGCCGACGCGAACGCGGCGCTCGATCTTAAGGAATCGACCTATCCCGTCGTCCACTACATTCCGCGCAGCGCGGTTAAGATGGACCGGCTCGAGAAGACAAGTCACAGCACGCATTGTCCCTACAAGGGTGACGCGAGCTATTTCTCGATCGTCGGCAAGGACGGCACGCGCGTCGAGAACGCGGTCTGGTCCTACGAGACGCCGTTTCCCGCGGTGAAGCAGATCGCGGGCCATCTCGCCTTTTATCCGAACAAGGTCGAGATCAGCGCGGATTAGTGTCATGCTCGCGAAAGCGGACATCCAGGAGCAAACGCGCGACTCTCTGGATTCCCGGTGGTCCTACGGACCGCCGGGAATGACAAACCGTGCGCGATCTGATTATGACGGTGCGATAACAACAGAGTAGCAATCTTGTCCGCACCTCTTTCCGGCGTACGCGTTCTCGAACTTGCCCGCATTCTCGCCGGTCCCTGGGCCGGACAATTGCTCGCCGATCTCGGCGCCGATGTCGTCAAGGTCGAGCGCTCGAAGAGCGGCGACGACACGCGCGCCTGGGGCCCGCCTTTCGTCGAGGGCGCGGACGGCTCGAATCTCGGCGCCGGCTATTATCATTCGTGCAATCGCGGCAAGCGCGGTGTGGTCGCCGATTTCGAGACGCCGGAAGGCCAAAGCCTCGTGCGGCACTTGGCGACGCATGCCGACGTGCTCATCGAGAATTTCAAGTTCGGCGGATTGAAGAAATACGGGCTCGATTACGAGAGCCTCAAGCAAATCAATCCGCGGCTCATCTATTGCTCCATCACCGGCTTCGGCCAGAACGGACCTTACGCCTCGCGCCCGGGCTATGACTTCCTCGTGCAAGGCATGGGCGGGCTCATGTCGATCACCGGGCCGATCGAGGGACCCCCATACAAAGCCGGTGTCGCGGTCGGCGATATTTTCACCGGGCTTTATTCGACGATCGCGATCGAGGCGGCTTTGGTGCAGCGCGCGCGCACGGGTGAAGGCGCTTTCATCGATTGCTGCCTCATCGATTCGATTGTCGGCATTCTCGGCAATCAGGCTTCGTATTATCTCGTCTCGGGACAAGAGCCGCCGCGCATGGGCAATGCGCATGCGACGGTCATTCCCTATGACGTGTTCAAAGCCGCCGACGGCGATTTCATCATCGCCAGCGGCAATGACGGACAATACAAGCGGCTGATGCAATTGCTCGGCCGTCCCGAGCTCGCCGATGATCCGCGCTTTCGCGAGAACAAGGACCGTATCGCCAATCGCGTCGAGCTCACGCGGATCTTGAACGAGCTCACCTCGAAATTCACCCGCGCCGATCTCATCGAGAAGCTCGAGGCCGCGGGTGTTCCGGCGGGGCCGATCAACACGCTGTCAGAGGTCTTCGCCGACCCGCAAATCATCGCGCGCGGCATGCGCATCGATCCGAAGAACGCGCGCGCCAAGGGCGGCACCATTCCGGGCCTGCGCTCGCCGATCGTGATCGACGGCATGCCCGCCGCATCGTCGCGCGCCTCGCCTGGGCTTGGCGAGCACACCGACGATGTGCTGAGCGATCCGGCGTGGGGTGGTGGTCCCTCGCAAGCAAAAGCAGGATAGGAATGCGCGCATCCAACACCCGCACCGGCGGACAAATCCTTGTCGACCAGCTCGTCGCGCAGGGCGTCGAGCATGTCTTCTGCGTGCCCGGCGAATCCTATCTCGCCGTGCTCGACGCGTTTCATGACGCAAAGCTCAACGTCACCGTCTGCCGCCAGGAGGGCGGCGCGACGATGATGGCGGATGCAAGCGCGCGGCTGACTGGCCGCCCCGGCATCGCTTTTGTCACGCGCGGTCCCGGCGCGACCAATGCGATGCCGGCGATCCACATCGCCGAGCATGACGACGTGCCGCTGATCCTCTTCATCGGCCAGGTCGGTCGCGAGATGCGCGAGCGCGGCGCGTTTCAGGAAATGAACTATCG
Organism: Methylobacteriaceae bacterium; assembly: GCA_019242655.1. Lineage (GTDB taxonomy): Bacteria > Pseudomonadota > Alphaproteobacteria > Rhizobiales > Beijerinckiaceae > JAFASC01. The sequence goes on along the minus strand of JAFAVH010000101.1, from coordinate 5,205 downwards.
CGCGTTGTTTGGCTCGACGACGAAATGGGCGACCGAGATCGAGGATCCCGCGCGCATTCCGGAAGTCGTGTCGCGCGCGTTCCACGTCGCGATGCAGGGCCGCCCGGGCCCGGTCGTCATCGGCCTGCCGGAAGACATGCTGACGGATCAAGCGGCGGTCGATGATGCTGCGCGCGTCGAGCGCATCGAGACGTATCCCGGTGCGCCGCAGATCGCGCAATTGCAGACGCTGCTGTCGCAAGCGAAAGCGCCCGTTGTCATTCTCGGCGGCGGCGGCTGGACGCCGCAGGCGGTCGCCGACATGCGCGCATTTGCCGAGCGCTTCCAGCTTCCGGTCTCGACCGTGTTTCGCCGCGCCATGCTGTTCGACTACGATCATCCAAGCTATGTCGGCGAGCTCGGCATCTCGCCCAATCCGAAGCTGAAATCGCGCATCGAATTTGCCGATCTCGCCATCATCGTCGGCGACCGCATGGCGGAACTGCAGTCGCAGGCCTACACGCTGTTCGAGATTCCCAATCCGCGGCAGAAGCTCGTGCATGTTCACGCCGCCGCGGAAGAACTCGGACGCGTCTACAATCCGCATCTCGGCATCAACGCGACGCCGTCGGCTTTCTGCGCCGCGCTCGCTGAACTGCAGCCGCCGAAACAAATCCCGTGGACGGACGCGACGCGCGCATCGCGCGCCGATTATATCGCCTGGACGGAGAAGCCGTCGCCGTCGCCGGGCTCCGTGCATATCGGCGATGTTGCGATCCATGTGCGCGACCACATTCCCGCCGACGCGATCGTCACCAACGGCGCCGGCAATTTTGCCGGCTGGGTGCAGCGCTACATGCGCTATCGCGCCTTCGGCACACAGCTCGCGCCGACATCGGGCTCGATGGGTTACGGCGTGCCGGCGGCCGTCGGCGCCAAGCGCGTTGCGCCGCAGCGCACGGTGATCTGCTTTGCCGGTGACGGCGATTTCCTGATGAACGGGCAGGAATTCGCCACCGCCGTGCAGTACGACCTGCCGATCATCGTGATCCTCTTGGACAACGGCATGTACGGCACGATCCGCATGCATCAGGAGCGTGAATATCCCGGACGCATTTCAGCGACGGCATTGAAGAACCCGGATTTCGCCGCCTATGCGCGCGCATTCGGCGGCCATGGCGAAACGGTGGAACGCACCGCCGATTTCGGCGCGGCGTTCGAGCGGGCAAAAAAATCCGGCAAGCCGGCGATCATTCACTTAAAAGTCGATCCTGAAGCGATCACGCCGGCAACGACGCTCTCGCAAATCCGCGAAAAGGCGCTGGCGGCGCAGAAGTAACTACGGCACGTCCGCCGGCACTGCGGCGGACGCTTCCATCCGCTTCGAGACAAGCTCGCGCAGCTTGGTCAGATCTTGCGCGAACAGCCGGATGCCATCGGCGAGCTTGTCCGTCGCCATCGCATCCTCGTTCAGCATGTAGCGGAAGCTCTTCTCGTCGAGCGACATTTTCGACGGCACGTCGCGCGACGCCTTGTCCGGCGAGAGCTGGCGTTCGAGCTTGCCGTCGTCCTTCGCCAGCGATTCGAGCAGAGCCGGTGAGATCGTCAGGCGATCGCAGCCGGCGAGCGCTTCGATCTCGCCTTGATTGCGGAATGATGCGCCCATGACGATCGTTTTAACGTCGTTGCCCTTGTAATAAAAATAGATGTCGCGCACGGAGCGCACGCCGGGATCGGTCTCCGCCGTATATTTTTCGCCCGTCGATTTCGTGTACCAATCCAAAATCCGTCCGACGAACGGCGAGACCAGGAACACGCCGGCATCTGCCGCTGCGGCGGCTTGCGCCAGCGAAAACAAAAGCGTCATGTTGCAGTCGATGCCGTCGCGCTGCAGGACTTCTGCCGCGCGCATGCCTTCCCAGGTCGAGGCGAGCTTGATGAGGATGCGGCCGCGATCTATGCCGCGGCTTTCGTAATCGGCGATGATCTCGCGCGCTTTGCGGATCGAGCCTTCGGTGTCGAAAGAAAGATCGGCATTGACCTCGGTCGAGACGCGCCCCGGCACGAGCCCCGTCAGTTCTGCGCCGACATTGACGACAACGCGATCGGCGACCGCGCTCGTCGGCCTGTTGCGGCTGCGCCCCCAGACCACCGCTTCATCGACAAGCTCGTGAACGGCCTCGCTGTCGCTCTGCACCGCCTTGAGGATCAACGACGGATTGGTCGTGCAATCGACCGGTTTGTATTTGCGGATTGCATCGAAGTCGCCAGTATCGGCAACCACCACCGTCATCTTCTTGAGCTGGTCGAGTTTGGAAGGCATCGCTAGTCCTTGGGCGTTCCTTGGGCAGTCTTAGGCAGTCCTTGGGGCAGTCTTCGGGCGTTCCCGGCGTCGTGAAGCGTATATAGCGCGGTTAGAGCACTTTTCCCGGATTGAGCAGGCCCTTCGGATCGAGCGTGCGCTTGAGCGCGCGCATGACGTCGAGCGCCACCTTGTCCTTTACCTTGGGCAAGAGCTCGCGTTTGAGGCGGCCGATGCCGTGCTCGGCCGAGATCGAGCCGGCATGGCGCGCGACGATCGCGTGTACGACATCGTTGATCTCATGCCAGCGTGCCAGGAACGCGTCCTTATCGGCGCCGACCGGCTGCGACACGTTGAAGTGGATGTTGCCGTCGCCGAGATGCCCGAAGGCGACGACGCGCGCGCCGGGCATGGCGGCCTCGACCGTTTCGGTCGCGGCTTCGATGAAGGCCGGGACCGTCGCGACAGGCACGGACACGTCGTGCTTGATCGATCCGCCTTCGTGCTTCTGCACTTCGGACAAGTTCTCGCGCAATCGCCAAAACGCGTTACGCTGATCGAGCGAGGCGGCGAGCGCCGCATCTTCGGCAATGCCGCGCTCCAATGCATCTGCGAGCAGCGTTTCCGCCGTCTCCTGCAGCCCGTGCTCGGCTTGCGAGGCAAGCTCCATCATCACGTACCAGGCATGCGCGCTAGCCAAAGGATCGCGCGACCCCGGCGAATGGCGCAGCACGTAATCGATGCCGATGCGCGGGATCAGCTCGAAGGTGACGAGAGACTGTCCGGTGCGCTCCTGCGCAAGCGTCAGCAGCGACAGCGCTTGTTTGGGGCTCGCGAGGCCGACAAAAGCGGTAACGCGTGTGCGCGGCCGCGGGAACAGCTTTAACACCGCCGCGGTGATGATGCCGAGCGTGCCTTCGGCGCCGATGAACAGATGCTTCAGATCGTAGCCGGTATTGTCCTTCTTGAGTTTCGACAGATTGGATAGAACGCGCCCGTCGGCGAGCACGACTTCGAGGCCGAGCACGAGATCGCGGGTGTTGCCATAAGCGAGCACGGCGGTGCCGCCGGCATTGGTCGAAAGATTGCCGCCGATCGTGCACGAGCCCTCGGACGCAAGCGACAGCGGGAACAGGCGATCGACTTTTTCCGCTTGTTCCTGCGCAGCGAGAAGCGTGACACCGGCTTCGACGATCATCGTGTTAGAGGAAGCGTCGACCTCGCGGATCGCGGCGAGCCGCAATAGCGACAGCACGATCTCGTCGCCGGTATCATGCGGCGTCTGTCCGCCGACGAGACCTGTATTGCCGCCCTGCGGCACGATCTTCGTGCTCGTCTCGTCGCAGAGCGCAACGATGCGCGAGACTTCATCGACATTGCCGGGCCGCACGACGCAAAGCGCACGGCCGTGAAAAAGGCCGCGATCCTCGACGAGGTAGCGCGCCATGTCGGCCGGATCGGCGATGACGTTGCGCGCGCCGACAATCTCGCCGAAGCGCGACAGGAGAGAGGGTTTGTCCAGCATGACGCGATTCTAGTAGATCGCGCGCGCGAGTCCAAAAACCCGCTACCGCCGCAAGCTTTCGGTGGTGGCGGCGTGAAGGGCCAACATTTCGGTGGTAGCGCGCGCTGCCGTCATCTCGGGAGGACCTGTGCGCAATGGTAACCGTCAGGCTTGGCCAGGAGGGCAGTATTCTCACTTGGCCCAATTGGGCAATCCACATTAAGGATCCCGATCTGCTATAATGAACGTGATGCGGCGATCCAACGGATGGAGAGCTGAATGCCTTCAAAGAAAAAGGACGAGACTGGAAAATCTCGACGGGTCTCTCCGCGAATCGGCGGCTTGCACCCACCGCCGCTGCCGCAACAAGACAACCCTTGGCCAGATAAGCCCGGGCGCGGGGGCGGCGACGTGTTTGATCCGCCGAAGCGGGACGACGACAATAAACCTCCGCGCGACAACAGGCGTACAACCTGATTTGTTTTGTTCCTCTCAAAAGATTGAGGAGGGTCACCCTCCTCAATCAGCGCCGCGCCGCGAGCCGTTCCAGCCGCGCCGCAGTGTTGACTTTCCTTGAATATAATCCTATATCTCCCACCGTCCCCGTCCTGAAGAGGGCGTCTCATGAGCGTGCTTGAACGCGGCGGGGACCGGCGCCTGCGGGCGAGGTGACGCAACCTTGCTCCCGGGAGGTCTCGCAAACGCCGGTCTGCTTTCGCAAGAAGGAAGCCGGCCAGTGACCCGTCCGTCCGGCACTACGACCGGTCCGGGGTGTTTGCCCCTGGGGACGGGGAGGTGAAAAGCCTCTCCGTGGAAGCGCGGGGCGCGGTAGGACCTTAAAGACGCCGGCACGGGGACCCGGGAAACCGGCTCTCTTCTAATGAAGCTTCAGGTCTCGGCGACTTGGCGTCCCCGTGCCCTCTTCAGCTTCCCTCTTTTTCGCACGCGCTGGCGTGCGGCGGCGATGAATCGCGTCTAGACGGTCGCCACTGCCGGCGCCCGCCGCGGCGTGACCCGGCGCGTCGGCACCGACACCCGCGCCCCCCCGTCGAGCACGACCTTGTTGTCGACGAGGCACTCGCAACGCAGGAGCACGCGCCGTCCCTCCGCCACCAGCTCGGCGACCTCGACGCTGATCGTCACGACGTCGCCGATCCGCACCGGTCCGCGGAAATTCAGGGTTTGCGAGAGGTAAACGGCGCCGGGTCCGGGCAGGTACATGCCGAGGACGGCGGAGATCAGGCTCGCCGTATAGAGGCCGTGGGCGATGCGCTCGCCGAACCGCGTCTTGCGGGCAAAATGCTCGGAAAGATGGATCGGATTGTGGTCGCCGGACAGGTTGGCGAAGCCGATCACGTCCTCGTTCATGACCGTCTTCATCAGGGTCTCGCGCATGCCGACGCTCAGATCCTCGAAATAG
>JAFAVH010000242.1 GCA_019242655.1 Methylobacteriaceae bacterium | reverse complement strand
CATCGTCCTCGACGAAAGCGGCTATACCGCGATGCTGCAGGCCGACCGCTCCGCCGAAAGCGCCGGCCGCCTCGAGAATCTCGCCGAGCTCACCCGCGCGATGGAGGATTACGAGACGCTGGGCAGCTTCCTCGAGCATGTCAGCCTCGTCATGGACAATGACGCGCCGTCGGAAGGCGGCAAGGTCACGATCATGACGATCCACGCCGCCAAGGGGCTGGAGTTCGACACCGTCTTCCTCGCCGGCTGGGAGGAAGGCGTGTTCCCTTCGCAGCGCAGCCTCGACGAGGGCGGCCTCGCCTCCCTGGAGGAGGAACGCCGCCTCGCCTATGTCGCGATCACGCGCGCGCGGAAGCGCTGCGTCATCCTCCACGCCGCCAACCGCCGCATCTACGGCCAGTGGACGAGCAGCCTGCCAAGCCGCTTCGTCGGCGAGCTGCCCAAGGAGCATATCGCCGCGAGCACGACGATGTCCGGCGGCGAGAGCCTGTGGCGCGCGCAATGGAGCGAGCATACCGACCCCTTCGCCCACGTCGCGAGAGCGACCGGCCGCGGCGCCGGCTGGCAGCGCGCCGCCGCGGCGGGGCCGCTACCCGTGGCGGCACGCGTTCCGAGCGAAGCCAGGGGCAGCGCCGTCAGCCTCGGCGCCAAGCCCCGCAGCGACCTGGTCCTCGGCCAGCGCGTGTTCCATTCGAAATTCGGCTACGGCGCGATCGCCGCGATCGAAGGCAACAAGCTCGAAATCGACTTCGAACAGGCGGGCCGCAAGCGCGTACTGGATAGCTTTGTGGTGGTGGGGTGAGGCGGCGCTCGACGTTTTAGCTATATCCGTTTGGACCGATGCCATGAACGACGAGCACCTTTCTCTAGTTCAAATCTTTCTCCCGCACGCTGCGAGGGAGATGGCACGCGTTCGTGAAAAGAGCAGACGTTTTGTTTATTACACATCCGCTGATACAGGCCTGAGAATATTGCGTTCAGAGCGCATGCTCCTGCGTAACTCCACCTTGATGAATGACTTCTCCGAAATTCATCACGGGTGGAATTGTTTGCTAGAGGCATACAATGGCGCTCATGGCATGCGGTTACAGGCGGCAATTCGCGCAGTCCAAGATGATCTGCCTGAAATATTACAAGGAAACTTCAGCGCTCAGATTTTGGACGTCATCCGTGAAACTTACCTGCTCTCGGTCTCGGAGCACGGCGATCCAAAGGGAGAGGAACACGGCGACGATCATGAGGACAATTTCGGCCGCCTATCAATGTGGCGCGCCTATGCCCCCAAGGATGGCGTAGCATTCGTTATGAACAACCGCCCATTCCTATGCGAAAGCAACGCCTTGCGCGCTTTCACGAGCCCTGTAGCATACGCAATGCCAAAGGATTTTCAGCCTGCGTTTGAAGAAATTGTAGTCGCTATTGAAAGCAATATCGAGAAATTGAAACCGCTCGGCGGGCAATTCGTCCACGATTCTCTGATGAATAGCTTTCGTTTCGCTGTCCAATCGACGAAGCACCCATGCTTTCAGGAGGAACGGGAATGGCGGGTTATATATTCTCCTTCCTTGCTAAGCAGAACTGGCGCTCTGACTGAACAGCAGATGTCACGAATACCGACTGAGATTATGACCTTGAAAGGTGTGCCCCAGCGAGTGTTGTCGATCCCGTTTGTAGACTATCCCGAGGAGGGTTTTGTCGGCGCAACGATCGCAGCGCTGCTGGACCGAGTTCTGATCGGACCGTCTCAGGATAGCTATGCGATCCACCACGCCTTTGTCGGTGAACTTATGCGGCCTAACGTTCCGGAGGCAGAGTCCAAAGTCGTTATAACGGGGATACCGCTTCGACACTGACGCTCATTGAAGAGGCGGTGGTATATAGATATTGAAGCTCAGGATGTTTTGGTCTATCCTCTAGACGAGTCCCATGGGACGCCGCCCATGAAAATCTCCGTCTCCGCTGCCAAGGTGCAGCTCACCGAGCTCGTCCGCCGCGCCGAGGCGGGCGAGGAGGTGATCCTCACGCGGCACGGCCATGCCGCCGTGCGGCTCGTGCCGGATCAGCCCGCCAAGCCTAGCGCGAAGGAGAAGCGCGCGCTGCTCGAGGCGCTGCGCGGAGCGGCCAAGGCGAGCTTCGGGCCGGACGCCGCGCACAGCGCCGACTTCCTCTATGGCGATGACGGCCTGCCGGCTTGATCGTCGTCGACAGTTCCGCGCTCGTCGCGGTCGCACTCGACGAGGAGAAGGCAGATGTTTGCATCGCCGCGCTCGAAGGCGCCGATCGCCTGCTCATCTCCGCCGGCACCGTCACCGAGACGCTCATCCTCGCGCACGGGCGCGGCTGCGTGCCGCAGATGACGGCGCTGCTCGATCGCTTCGGCATGGAGGTGGTGGCGCTCACCGATGCGCGCGCGCGCCGCCGCGCAGGCCTATCGCCGCTACGGCAAGGTTGGCATCCAGCCGGCCTCAACTTCGGCGACAGCTTCGCCTAAGGGCTTGCCCGCGAGTTCGCTTGCCCGCTGCTCTATATCGGCAATGATTTCGCCATGACCGACATAGAAGCGGCGATCTGAGGAAAACTATTTTCCTACAGCATGGCCGCCGGCGCATATCCTCGTCGATGCGCAAATCCTCCGCCCCCGCCGATCCGCCATGGCCGCAGTTCACGCCCGTCCCCACCCGCGCGCGGCGCGATGGGTGGACGGCGGCGCGGCAGCGCGCATTCCTGCTCGAGCTGGCGCGGATCGGGCTCGTCTCGGCGGCGGCGCAGGCGGTGGGGATGAGCCGCAAATCGGCCTATGCGCTGCGCGCGCGGGCCGGCGCGGAAAGCTTCGCGGCGGCTTGGGACGAGGCGATCGAGATCGGCCACCACGAGGCGCTCGGCACCGCCATCGATCGCGCGATCAACGGCTATGCGGTGCCGGTCTACTATCGCGGCGTGCAGGTCGGCACCGATCGCAAATATAACGAGAAGCTGCTGATCGCGGCGCTGCGCGCGACCGGCGCGTTCGACAACGCCGCCCGGCGCGATCCCGCCTTCGCCGAGCGCAAGGTCACCGCGCGATCGTTGCGCCGCCCGCGCTACCGCCGAACCGGCACGGCTGGCCTAGGATGAACATCGACGTCGCGGCACCTTCGTCACCTTCCAGGCGCGACGGGGCACCACGGCGACGGCGTGCAGCGGCGCGGGTCGAAACGGGCGGCCGGCGCGCTCGCCGTCAGATGAACAGGTCCATCACCCAGCTGAGACCCACCGATACAGTAACCAGGCTCACTATAAGCACGATCGGCGAAGTCGCGATCGCGTGGATCGCATGCGGACCAAGATCTTCCATATATCCCCTCGACCTTTTATTTGTGACTCGAAGCTATAACAAAGCGGGACGTCCGTAAATGGCCGCGCGACATCGGCGGCGAGCGCGCAATGACGCAGCGCACAACGATGCCGCAGCCGTTTCTGACGAACCGTCGCCGACGCATTG
>JAFAVH010000198.1 GCA_019242655.1 Methylobacteriaceae bacterium | reverse complement strand
ACGATGTGACATATTCAAATCCTAAAAGCGTGCGCCGTCGACCTTCTTCACGGTTAGGGTGTCAAAGTCGATGTCATCAAGGCATCGTACGTTGATCGCGACCATCTTCGCCCCATTGGGCGTCGTTCCGTCAGCAAAGGCTTCGATCCCGCAGGTCGCACAAAACCGATGATGGATTGCATGCTTGTTGAAGAGGTAGTCAGTCGTCGCGTTCTCACCCGCGGTCAGTTTAAAATCGGCCTCGGGAACGAATGTCAGAAGCCATCCTAAGCGCCGACAACGCGAGCAGTTACACGCGATGACGTCTTTGATATCTGCCGTTGCTTCGTAACGCACGGCACCGCATTGGCATCCTCCGAAATAGGTTTGCTTGGTCACAGCTTCCCCATCACCTCTTGCCGGAATCCGTACACCTTCCGCTCGCCGGCGAGCGCCACGAGATTGACGCTGCGCGTTTGTCCCGGCTCGAAGCGTACCGCCGTTCCAGCTGGTATATCGAGGCGCATGCCGCGCGCTTTGGTGCGGTCGAATTTGAGGCCGGGATTGGTTTCGAAGAAATGATAGTGCGAGCCGACCTGGATCGGGCGGTCACCGGTATTCGCAACGTCGAGCGTCACCGTCGCGCGGCCTTCGTTGAGCGTAAGCTCGCCGTCTTGCGCCATCACTTCACCCGGCACACGCTCCGTCTTGGCGCCGCGGATCGGCTCATGCACGGTGACAAGCTTGGTGCCATCGGGAAATGTCGCCTCGACCTGCACGTCGTGGATCATCGCCGCAACGCCATCCATCACTTGATCGGGCTTCAAAACATGCGCGCCGGCTTCCATGAGATCGGCAACGGAGCGGCCGTCGCGCGCGCCCTCGACGATGAAATCGGTGATCAATGCGACGCTCTCGGGATAGTTGAGCTTCACCCCGCGTTCGAGGCGGCGGCGCGCGACAATTGCCGCCATGGCGATGAGCAGCTTGTCCTTCTCATGTGGCGTGAGCAGCATCGACCCTATCCCCACGAACGCGGCATTTGCGAATGCCGAAAGCCTTCAACAAAGCGCACCAGATCGGCGCGCAATTCCTGCGGATCGTGCGAGAGCAGCCGCACGACAAGCATGCCGTTCCACGCACTGGCGCCGCATTCGGATGCGGCGTCGGCAAGCAAGTTCCGCGCCTCGTCGATGCGGCTCTCGCCATCTGTCGCGACATAGAGGATGGTCGCGAGCGCACGGGCGCCATTGCTGGAGGCGCGCGCCGCGAGGAGCTGCGCCGGATTGCCGTCGAGCCGCATGTCCTCGGCGAAGATGAGCTCGCCACCGCGGCGGATGCGCCAGCGATCGTGGCAGAAGCCGCGATCGACTATCTCGTTCATTGCCACGCGCCCGAAGACGATGCTCTCCGCGATCGTGAGGCTCGCATCTGCGGCGATGTTCGCCGCAAGTTTCCGCTGCCAGCGGCTGCCGCGGAACAGGATCATCTCCTGTGGCAACCAATCCAGACGGCTGCCGGACGCGAGCGTGAGATCGATGTCGATTTCGGTCAGCGCACCTTGCGACCGGTAGATTTTTTCCGCTGCCTGCGTCGTGATTACTGCCGCAGCGCCGGCATCGAGCGAAATATCGGCGTGCATGCGGTCGCCGCCGGCCATGCCGCCGCCGGTATTGATCAGCACGGCCTCGCAGGTCTCCGCGATACGCGGAAACCGCACGCGATACCCGCCGCTCTCGGCGCGTTCGAGCGCGTGCGTACGGTGGGCGCTCGCGCCGAAGCGCGCGCGCACCCCGCCGCGGGCGCGCACGAAGTCCGGCACGAGCGGGACGGCGGACTGAATGATATCGCTCCGAGCGACGCTGAACACTGCCGGCCTTTCTGCAAAAAGCTATAACGCCGAGAGCCAACCGGTTTGGTCAAGGCCTCGGGGCGGCGCGGCGCTCGTCCGCCTGCTGGCAATCCGCCTGCCGGCTCTCCGAAAAAAGATGATCCGCACTTCTTTTTTGCAATCAGTCCCGATGTCTCGGTTCAGTTTCTCGGCTCTTTGCCGTAACGTGCCCCCGCCGCACCGGGGCGAAATTGGGGAGAGCTTTTCATGAGGACGTTGATCACCACGTTTGCTGTTGCGTCGCGGCACTTTGGGGAGTGCCCGCCGCCGCCGATGCTCGTATCGGAAACACTTATTACGAAACCAATATTGTCGGTACCTGCTTGAACAACCCAAATTGCGACGTCGTTTCATCCGTCACAACCCCGACGGACGCTGCTCTGCGGATACAACATGTCTCTTGCATCGTACTCACGCCCGCCAGTGCGCCGCTAATGGATATTGTCTTACAAGTAAACTCGACGCAGAACACATTGAGCGGCCTCAAGAAGACGTTCCTCGCTTTTCAAGCGCCGGTCGCAGACGCCCAAAATCCCGTGGTCAATCACTACATGGTCAATCAACAAACCCTGATCGTAGCGGGTCCGAACAGGTATCTCTCCATTACCGCAACTGCCAAACAGACGGCTAATTCGATCACCGCAAACTGTCTAGTCACCGGAGACTTCATTCCGCTCCAATGAAATCGACACCCAGCGAGTCAAGCGGCTTTGGCCTGACCGCTCCAGGCCGGTGTCATCTCGTCGAGCACCTTCTGCACGGCCGTGTGCTTCGTCACGGAGTCAAAATAACGCATGAGCGATGGATAAGCGGAAAGCAGATTGGGCTTGCCGATCTGCCCCGCGACTTTCGGCAGAAGAAATAACGCGGGTGCGAGCTGGCAATCGGCGAGCGTCAGCTGCGGTCCGGCGGCGAAACCTTCCTCCTTCAAATAAATCTGCAGCGAGGAAAGCCCGCGTATGAGCCGCGTCAGCCATGTGGCAAAGGTCGGATCGGATGTCGCGCGTCCGTCGAGCCGCGCGAGTTCGACAAGCGGCGTCGTGATCTGCAACTCGCCGATACGCTGCAAAAGCCGCACATGCGCGCGCCCCTCCGCGTGCGCAGGACGAAGTGGCGGATCGGGGAACTTGTCTTCGAGATATTCGAGGATTGCGGCCGACTCGGGCAGCGGAACCTCGCCCTCGAGCATCAAGCAGGGAATCGTGCCGAGCGGATTGATCGTGTGGAATTTCGCCGACAAGAGGCCGCCGGGCGGCGGCTCTATCTCGATTTCGAGCCCCTTGGCGTAGATCGCCACCCGCACGGGGGCCGAAAAGGCGAGTTGTGTTCCGAATAAAGCCGCATGGCGAAAGCTCGTTTTCTGGCCCGCCCGACGGCGGCATCAGTCCTCTTTGACTTTGAGGTCCTTCAGCTTGGCGAAGACCGAGTCGAGATTGACGTCCGGCTCGGGTTGGGTCGCCGGGGCGGGCGCGGCCGAGCCGAAGACCTCCGCTTGCGTTACCGGCGCCGGCTCGCGGCGCGTCGTGACCTCGGCCGGGACCAATGTCTGGCCGCGATCCGGCACTGCCTGCGGGCGCTCTTTGGCGGCGCGGGCAACCTCGAAATCGAGGTCGATCTGCGAACAGAGGCCCAAAGTGACCGGGTCGAGCGGCTGAAGCTGAGCCGAATTCCAGTGGGTGCGGTCGCGGATCGCCTGGAGCGTCGACTTGGTCGTCCCCGCAAGCCGCATGATCTGCGCGTCCTTGAGTTCCGGATGATTGCGGATGAGCCAGAGGATCGCGTTCGGGCGGTCCTGGCGGCGTGATAAGGGGGTATAGCGGGCGCCGCGCCGCGGCTTCACCTCCGGCAGCCGTACCTTTGAAACGGCGAGCTTCAGCTCGTAATCCGAATCGGCCTCGCCCTTGGCAATCTCTTCGCGGGTCAGCTGGCCCGAGGTGATCGGGTCGTGCCCGCGGATACCGGCGCCCACTTCGCCATCGGCGATGCCCTTCACCTCCAGCGGATGCAATTTGCAGAAGGCGGCGATCTGGTCGAACGTCAACGACGTGTTCTCGACCAGCCAAATGGCCGTCGCTTTCGGCATAAGCGGGGCGTTACTCATGCAGTTCTCCTCGTGTGCCTCGCGAGACAGACTGCTCGCAAGCGGCTCCGCCCTGCGGTCCGGCCGAGGCAAATCCTCACTCAAGACAGTCGATGACGGGAATGGCTGCCATATAGGCCCGGGGTTGCCGGAACGCAATCAGGATCGGTAGCTTGCGCCGCTGAGTGCGGAGGATTTCGAATGGCGCGCGAAGACGACGAACCGCTGAAACCAGTTCGTAAGCTCGGCCATCAAGTTGGCGAGCCGCTGGATGCGCTCTCGATCGCGGAAATCGACGATCGTGTGCGGGAGCTGCACAACGAGATTCAGCGGCTGGAAGAAGACAAGCGTCAAAAGCTCGTATCGAAAAGTGCTGCGAGCGCCGCATTCAAGACCGGGAGCTGACGAAGGACGCGCAACGCGTTATTTTCGCGCGTCGCGCACGTCCCCGAAACGGACCCATTGCTTGCCGTCGAAGCGCATCATCTGCATCTGCTCGACCGGCAGATGATCGCTCGAGCTGGTGTTGACCTTGATGCCCGGCAGCAGCATCGGCAGCTCGATATCTTTCAGATTGAGCGCCTGCTTCAGGATGTTTTCCGGCGAGACGTCGTCGCCGCATTGCTTCAAGACCTGCACCATCGCCATGGCGCTATTGTATCCGTTGACAAAGCCCTGGTCGCGGAGGTCGCCGTCCGGCACATATTTCTGCAGGAACGCCTTGTACTCCTTGACGCCGGGATCATCGGTCCAAGCCGGGTCGTTCGGATCCTTGACGTAGGCCGTAGACAGGATGCCGATTCCCTTATCGAGCCCCGCCGGCTCCATCACGCTCGACACCCAGATCGATACATTGGCTAAAAAGAACGTCGGCTTCCAGCCGATCTCATAGACGCGCCGAATTCCCTGCGCAGCAAATTTCGGCGTCGCGCCGACAATCAACGTGTCGGCGCCGGTCGCTTTTAGATTGACGATCTGCGATTCGATTGTCGGATCGCTGAATTCGTAATTGGCGATGGTCGCGCGCGTATCGAAATCTTTTCCGAGCACGTCGCGGACGCCAGCCACATAATCGCGGCCGAAATCGTCATTCTGCGCAGGATCGCAAATTTCGCCTGCGGGTTCTTGGCAAGCGCGTAATGCGCATAGAGGCGCGCTTCGGCACGGACGTCGCCTGCACACCGGCAACGAGGTTCGGATATTGATTGTAGTCGCCGAATTTCGATGCGCCGGAGCCGATGAAAAGCTGCGGCACCTGCTTCGTCTGCAGATATTTCGCCGTCGCGGTATTGTGCGCGGTGCCGAGGCTCGAGAAAATTGCGGCGATCTCGTCTTGCTCGACGAGGCGGCGCGTCTGCTCGACCGTCTTCGGTGGGACGTAGCCGTCATCGAGGCTGATGAAGTTTATCTTGCGGCCACCGACACCGCCCTGCTCGTTGATCATCTTGAAATAGCCG
>JAFAVH010000347.1 GCA_019242655.1 Methylobacteriaceae bacterium | reverse complement strand
GATGCTCGATTTTGCTCATTCAGTCCTCACCGGACATCGCGCAGAAAGCTGGCGCGCGCAGCATGAAGGCGTTGTGTCCACGGGATTAAGAATCGCGCGAGCCAATTGTCCGTCTCGGCTTAGTCGTCCGAGAGCGTTCCGTTTATCGTGCAAGTAGCGCCGATATACGGGGTTCCGCTAGCCGAGTCGATCAGCAACGTTGGAAATCGGCTCTTGCCTATCTTAAAGTAAAGCGAGCTGTTGAAGCTGTAGATATGCTCGCTCAAGTCTACAACCACATTGGTGAACGAAATCGGTGCAATCCTTTGAAGATCTTGGCCGCCTGAAGTTGTCCCTACCTTCATGTAGATCTGAGTGATAGCTGGAGTGCTTCGTATGAGACAGCCCACATTCGAGAGATTAAAGTTCTTGTCGGAGGGAAGTTGAGCAAAGGAGAGATAGAGGATGCTCGACGAAGTTGTCGTACCAGCCGCTTGGTCCTCATAATACGTCCCCGATCGCGCGGGATTGTTGTTTTGAGCATGAGATATGTCGGCTGCGCCAAAAAGCGGCAGGACTGACATCACAAACGACATTGCAAGTTTCATATGGCTTTCCTTTGTGTCTAATCCGACAAGCCTAGCCAAGCCCGTACCCTCGTGTCCATAATGAATCTGCAAAGGGCTCCCCTTGCTGCAGGCGTTCCATGACGCCGGATGACGCCCTTCTTGTGCGACTTGGCGTTGCGCTACGGACGAAGGGCTATGGTTTCACGACGCCAATTCCGGCAACGCACGCGCGGGTGAACGGACGGCCGGGCAATGCGAAAGCCAAGGACCTGCGCGATGTGTTCGGCTGGAGCCGGCCATTCGCGCGCGATGTTGTTTCCGCCGACATCTTAGCTCTGATGCAAGATGCCGGAATTCTTCTCGGAGAGAACGGAATGTTTCGAAGCGCGCTGCGCGTGTCCTCGCTCGAGGGCGAACTGTTTTTCCATTCCGCTTTCCCGACGATGCAAGCAGACGCCGTTTTCTTCGGTCCCGATACATATCGCTTTGCACGCGCAATCAAAGCAGGCTTGCGCGATCGAACCGCACCAATTGCAAATGCGGTCGATATCGGTTGCGGCGCCGGACCCGGCGGAATCCTCATCGCAAAGCACGCACCTGAAGCGCGCGTGCTGATGACCGACATCAACGATGCCGCTGTGCGGCTCGCGCGCGTCAATGCGGCACTGGCCGGCACAACAAATGCCACTTCCCTGCACAGCGACATCCTCAATGAGGTCGAGGGCGGGTTCGACTTGATCGTGTCGAATCCGCCCTATCTCAACGACCCTCTCCAGCGTGCCTACCGTCACGGTGGCGGCGAGTTTGGCGCAACGCTCTCGCTACGCATTCTCGAATCTGCCCTACCCCGGCTCACTCCACGGGGAACCCTCATCCTTTACACGGGCAGCGCGATTGTCGACGGGCGCGACCTTTTTCGTAACGCCGCGTTGTCGCGATTGGCAGCGGGCGATTTTGCCTGGACCTATGAAGAGGCCGATCCGGACGTCTTCGGCGAGGAACTCGAAACAGAAGCCTATCGCGCCGCCGACCGCATCGCCGCGGTCGTGCTGAATGTGACGAAGAGGATCTAGCGTGCTGGATTTTATGGAGGATCGTGTCCGCACTGAGCCGCGCGATCTCGATCTAAGCGAGGACGACCTGCAGCAGCGGCTCGTCATCTTCAACCGCCGCCGCCTACAACCCGGCCTGCCCCATGCCGATTGGCGCGACGAGATCAACGAAGATCGCGACTGGCTCCTCCTAGAAGGCGAATTCCTCGAACGCGAGCGACGCGCGGTGGCAGTCCGTGCGGCAGAGGCCCCCACCGATCCCGGCGGGTTCGACGCGTGGCTGACCGACCTCACCGCGACCGGCCCAGGCCAGGGCGATCCTCTTTTCCCCTGGCTCGCCGAGACATGCTCGATGGATCAGATGAAATGGGTGCTCGCCCAGGAAGTCGCGGGCGAAGCAGGCTTCGAGGACTTGACGGCGCTCACCCAAGTGAAAATGCCGGTCGGGCCGAAGCTCGAACTCGCCCGCAATTACTGGGATGAGATGGGCCGCGGCAATAAGAAGGGCATGCACGGCCCGCTCTTGGAGACGTTGGCGCGCAAGCTTGGGCTGGAGCCCACCGCAGAGACAACGGTGTGGGAATCGCTCGCGCTCGCCAACACGATGGCCGGCCTCGCCTGGAACCGGCGTTACGCCTATCACTCGATCGGCGCGCTCGGGATCATCGAGCAAACGGCGCCCGCGCGCGCGGCAGCGATCGGACACGGATTAAAGCGGCTCGGCGTGCCGTCGGGCGACCGGCACTATTTCGATCTGCACGCCATCTTGGACATCAAGCATTCCGAAGCCTGGAACAAGGAAGCGATCCGCCCGCTCGTTGCGACGAATCCGGCGGCAGCGCACCCGATCGCTGAAGGCGCGCTGATGCGGCTCACGTGCGGCGCGCGTTGCTTCGAGCGCTACCGGCGCGAATTGGGATGGCGGGAAGGTGCGCGCGGCGCGCTGATTGTGTCGCCGGCGTGACTTCGCGCCCGGGAGGGGGCGCGAGAGTCAGGCCTGTTGCTTGACCTGCAGGCCAGCGCGTTCTCCAAACGAGCTGAGATAATGTCTGACCGGGCGCTCGTAGAAGTGCGCCAGCAGCCATGCAGCCGTCACGATAAGCGGCAAGGCGAGTGCGTTGGCGACGAATGTCTGCAATGGGGTCCACTCTTCCGCGGCCGATTTCAGCATGACCACGAACGGCACGTGAATGATGTACAGCGGATAAGAGATGTCGCCGCAAATCTCGGCGAGCTTCGCCAGCAAGCCGCTAAGACGAAGTCCCGCGCCGGCAGCGACGGTCGCCGGAGCCAGAAGCAAGACAAACGCAAGATCATATTTCGCGTGCGCCGACGCGGGAATGGGGAGCGTGAGGGCGAGAATTCCAACGCACATTATGACGATGCCGAAACGCTGCACTCCCTCGGGCCTGATCCTGTGCAGCAATATACCGGTGAAGAACGAAAAGCTCGCGCGCGGAAACCCGCCCCAGAAATTCGGTACGTCCCATCCCAGATTGAGATTGCCGTAAAGCCCCGCAAGCGGGACGAGGATGATCGACGAGGTGAGGATAATAAAAAGCAATCCGCGCCGCGTGAGTCTCGGGAAAAAGAGCGCGAATGCGGCGTTGACCACAAGTTCGAGGAAAAGCGACCATGCGGGACCGTCGAGCGGAAAAATCGGCGGCTCTTTCGACAGCTCGATCGGCACGGGAATGAGCGCAAGGCCGGTGATCAGCGCCGTCGCGAATTTGCCGCTCGAAATTTTGTCGGCCGTGATCAAGAGGGCGACAATCCCCAACATTAGACCGAAGAGATAAGCGGGATAAAGGCGCGCGAGCCGCCTTGCCATAAATTGCGAGAGCGTCATTCCGCAGCCAAGCGGCCCGTCATAGGCGTGCGAGAGCACGAATCCGCTCAACACAAAGAAGAGATCGACCGCGAGGTAGGCGCTCGAGAAAGGATAGGACGGGCTTTCGATCGCGCCCATGTGGTAAATCACGACAAAGATCGCCGCGATACCGCGCAATCCATCCAAGGCCAGGTAGCGCTGTGTCACGACGCACACTCCCGCGACCCGTGTTTAATCCTGCTTGATTAACCCTCTGTTAAGAGGGTGGTGCGCCGCAAATCACGCGCGCAGGAAAGCTAGCACCGCCTCGTTATATGCCGCAGGCTTGATCACGTTCATCGTATGCGTCGCGTCCGGGATGGTGACGCGCTTTGCATTTCTGATCGCGGATGCGAGCGCTTCGTTGATGTGGCCGAACATCGGCGGGCTGAGGCCGCCGAGCACAAGCAGCGTCGGCGCCGTGATCGACGCTGCCGCTTGGCGCGTGAACGGTTCACGCGTCTCGTGTATTTGGCCGAGCAAAGTCATCGCGTTGTCGCGCGTGAATTGCTTGCCGATTTCCGGCGTGCGCTCCCACGCGCCCGGTCCGCTCACCGCATCGACGAACAATTCCAAGCCGCCATCGATGTCGCCGGCGCGGATGCGCGCCTCTGCCTGCGTCTGGAAGCTGCCGGGTTCGAAGCGCTTGTTGACCGTCTCCGCATGCGGCGAGAGTTCGGCGTCGAGCGCGCCGCCGGGTTCGGAGAGGGCGAGCTTCCGCACGCGATCGGGATAATTCTGCGCGACGCGGAACGCGATATGACCGCCGCGGGAATGGCCGACGACATGCGCCGGCGCGATCTTCATTGCGTCGATGAAAGCGGCGACATCTTTCATGTGCTGAGAGATGTTGAAATCGTCGCCCTCGCCATTCCAATGCTCGGGATAATAATGCCGCAAGCTGACGGCGATGGTGCGGAATGCGGCGGAGAAAGCCCGCATTTGCAGGGTCCAGTACCGGTAATCGGACAACGAGCCGTGCACGAGCACGAGCGACTCGCCTTCACCGGCTTCGATGTAAGCCATGTCGTAGCCGTTGACGCGGATTGTCTTTAACTCAGACATGTTCCACCGCGACGATGCCGGGGATCGCTTTCAGCGCACCGGCGATCTGCGCTGACACGGGGAAACGCCCGGGCAGCTTGATCTCGACTTCGCTCTTGTTCTCTTCAAGCATGACGATGAGCGAGACTTCGCCCTCGCCCCTGCCCTTTAGCCGCGCTTCGATTGACGACAGCGGCTTGGTATCGCGCAGAAAAATGCGCAGGCCTTTCTGGATGCGCGCCGCGGCTTGCTCCAGCGGCTCGACCGCGTTGATGCGCACGCGCACGTCTTCACCGTCGACGCTCGCCTGCACGCTGACGAGCACCGCCGCGCCCTTGTCCAAGAGGTCGCGATATTGGTTCAGCGTCTCGTTGAACAGGATTGCTTCATACTGGCCGGATTGATCCGACAGCATGACGATCCCGATCTTGCTGCCGGTGCGTGTGCGCCGCTCGTAGCGGTCGAGCACAGTCGCCGCCAGACGCGCGGCGGAGGCGCCCTGCTTTACCGCACGGGCGAAGCTCGCCCAGCGCTCGACGCGCAATTTCTCGAGCACGCGATCGAACGCATCGAGCGGATGGCCTGAAAGGAAAAATCCGACCGCCTCGAACTCGCGGCGCAGACGCTCGGCGACCGGCCATGACTCGACGTCCGGCAGGCGGATCGGCGCCGACGTCACTTCGCCGAAGAGCGCAACCTGTCCCGCCTCGCGATCTTCATGTCCGCGATGGGCAATCGCGAGCAGCGTTTCGACCGAGGCGAATACCTTGGCGCGGTCGGGCTCCACTTCATCGAATGCGCCGGCACAGGCAAGGCTTTCCAGCACCTTCTTGTTGACGTCGCGAGGATTGAGCCGGCGCGCCAAATCGGCAAGATCAACGAATGGCTTGTCGAAACGCGCCCGCATCAAAGCGGCCGCCTGTGTGTCGCCGACCCCCTTCACAGCCGAGAACGCATAGCGGATGCCGAGTTCGCCGGCAGCGTCGGCATGCACCTCGAAATCGACGCCGGATTCCTGGATCGACGGCGGATCGACACGGATGCCGAGCCGATGCGCTTCATTGCGGAATTCCGCGAGCTTGTCGGTATTGCCTTTGTCGAGCGTCATCGACGCGGCGAGGAATTCGACGGGATAGTTCGCCTTGAACCAGGCGGTCTGATAAGCAATCAGCGCGTAGGCCGCGGCGTGACTTTTGTTGAAGCCGTAATCGGCAAATTTCGCGAGGAGGTCGAAAATCTCGTCCGCCTTGTTGCGCTCGACGCCGTGCTCGACCGCGCCGCGGACGAAGCGCTCGCGCTGCGCAGCCATTTCCGACTTGATCTTCTTGCCCATCGCGCGGCGCAGCAGGTCGGCCTCACCGAGCGAATAGCCCGACAAGATTTGCGCGATCTGCATCACCTGCTCCTGGTAGATGATGACGCCGTGCGTCTCCTCCAGGACGGACTGCACTTTCGGGTGGATGTAATTGGCGTCGATCTCGCCTGCTTTGACAGCGCAATAGACCGGAATGTTGGCCATCGGCCCCGGCCGATACAGCGCGACGAGCGCGATAATGTCCTCGAAGCGGTCGGCATGCATGTCGACAAGCGCCTTGCGCATGCCGCCGCTTTCCACCTGGAACACACCGACCGTCTCGCCGCGGCCGAGGGCTTCGAATGTTTTCTTGTCGTCGAGCGGGATCTTGTCGAGATCGATGTGGATGCCGCGTTTGGCCAGCAATTCGACGCAAGTCGAAAGCACCGTCAGCGTCTTCAATCCGAGGAAATCGAACTTTACGAGCCCCGCCGGCTCGACCCATTTCATATTGAATTGCGTCGCGGGGATTTCCGAGCGCGGATCGCGATAAAGCGGCACAAGCTCGTCAAGCGGCCGGTCGCCGATGACGATGCCGGCAGCATGCGTCGAGGCGTTGGAGTAAAGCCCTTCCAGCGTTTGCGCGATCTTTAGAAGCTGCGCGACGCGCGGGTCGTTCTCCGCGGCTTCGCGCAGCCGCGGCTCCCCGTCGATCGCCTCGCGAAGGGTGACCGGCTTTGCAGGATTCTGCGGCACGAGCTTCGCAAGCTTATCGACTTGGCCGAGCGGCATTTCCAGCACGCGCCCAACATTGCGCAGGACACCGCGCGCCAGGAACGAACCAAAGGTGATGATCTGGGCGACTCGGTCGGCGCCGTAACGGTCACGCACGTAAGCAATGACCTCGTCGCGTCGGTTCTGACAGAAATCGATGTCGAAATCCGGCATCGACACGCGCTCGGGATTGAGAAAGCGCTCAAACAGCAAGCCGAAGCGTATCGGGTCGAGATCGGTGATCGTCAGCGCATAAGCAACGAGCGAGCCAGCGCCCGAGCCGCGGCCCGGGCCGACGGGGATATTCTTCGATTTGGCATGTTTGATGAAGTCGGCGACGATCAGGAAATAGCCCGGAAATTTCATCTTCTCGATCACGTCGAGTTCGAAAGCGAGCCGCGCTTCGTAGTCCGCGACCATAAATCCTGATGCCGGACCATGCGCGGCGAGCCGCTCGGCAAGCCCGC
>JAFAVH010000332.1 GCA_019242655.1 Methylobacteriaceae bacterium | reverse complement strand
ATGCGGGATGGTTCCATGCCGCATCGCCGCACGACAAGCGGCGTAAATGGATTTTATCCCACAATATCTGTTCAACGGCCTTGTCGTCGGCTCCAGCTATGCGTTGATCGCCGTCGGCCTCACAGCGATCTTCGGTCTGATGCAGATCGCCAACTTCGCGCACGGCCAGTTCTACATGCTCGGCGCATTCATGGCCTATTGGTTCACGCGCGTCATCGGCCTGAACTTCTGGCCCGCTGCGGCGGCAAGCGTGCTTGCGGTCATGCTGCTTGGAATCTTGCTGGAACGCACGCTCTTTCGCTTCCTGCGCGGCGCCTCCCTGTCGAGCAGCGTGCTGGCGACGATCGCACTATCCATCTTCCTCGAAAATCTCGCGCTTCATGTGTGGGGACCGAGGCCGCAGAAAATCCCGAGCCCGTTTGAGCCGGGCGGCATCGAAGCTTTCGGCATCTTCACGACGCCGGACCGGCTTCTCATGCTTGGAGTAACCGTGGCGGTCGTTGCGTGTCTGCATTGGGCGCTCCGCTACACCACGACCGGCAAGGCGGTGCGCGCAACCTTTCAACAGCGCGAAGCTGCGGCGCTCGTCGGCATCGACATCGACAGGCTCTATACGCTCACCTTCGCGATCGGTGCCGGGCTCGCTGCGCTCGCCGGAGTCATCCTCGGCATGATCTTCGTCGTGCAGCCTTCGATGGGTGGCGTCGCAACATTGAAAGCCTTCATCGTTGTGACGCTTGGCGGCATATCGAGCTTCGCCGGCGGGATTTTCGGCGGGCTGCTGCTCGGCATCGCTGAAAGTTTCGGCACGATCATCGCACCGTCTTTCAAGGACGCGGTCGGATTCGTCCTGGTTCTGATGATCCTTCTCTACAAGCCGGACGGCCTGTTCGGGAAATGGTCGTGAAGACAGGCTCGCGCCGGTCCTCGGCGATGCGCTGGACCTTGCTTCCCCTTGCCATCGTCCTCCTCATCCTGCCGCAGCTCATCGGGATCGACTATTATCTGCACGTCGCAATCGTTTCCCTCGTCTTCATCATTCTCGCGGTGAGTCTCGATCTGCTCGTTGGATATTGCGGGCTGCTTTCGCTCGGGCATACCGCCTTCTTCGCCTTCGGTGCCTATGCGGCCGCCTTGCTCTATCTCCATTTGAACGCGCCCCTATGGATCACGCTATTTGCGTCGGGCGCCTTCGCTGCGCTCATCGCCTGGTTCCTCGGCCTGCTCGTGCTCGGTGTACGCGGGCATCGCTTCGTCATCACGACCATCGTTTTCGCAGAGATCGGCAGGTTGATTGCATATAATTGGACCGACGTGACGCATGGTCAGGTCGGGTTGCCCGGCATTCGGCCGCCTGTCTTTTCGATCCCGGGTCTGGTCGAGATCGATTTCGCGTCGCGCGCCGCCTATTATTATCTCGCTCTCGCGATCACGGCCGTTTGTGTCATTGCCATGTGGCGCATCGCCCACTCGCCGATCGGCTGGCGCATGGTGGCGCTTCGCGAGAACGAGCGGCTGACGGAGGCAAGCGGCATCGACACACGCCGCATCGCGACGACCGCTTTCGTCGTCAGCGCATTCTTTGCCGGCGTCGCGGGCTCGCTCTATGCGCATTACACCGGCTTCGTCAGTCCCGACCTTTTTTACTTTACCTACACCACGACGATGCTGATCATGGTTTTCCTCGGCGGAAAAGGCACAATCGTCGGTCCGATCGTCGGTGCCGTGCTGTTCACGATCCTGCCGGAGGCGCTGCGTGTCGCAGCGGATTTCCGGCTGATGATTTTCAGCGCGATCCTACTGGCGCTTGTTGTCTTCGCGCCGGAAGGTCTCGCCGGTTTGTTCAACCGGCTCACGGCCCGCAGGCGCGGCCTTGTGATGCAACCAAGTAGTGCAGTCAAGTGATGCAGTTAGATGATGCTTGAGATCGACGGCATCGGCGTCAGCTTCGGTGGCGTGCGTGCATTGCGCGGGGTCAGCTTCTCGGCCGCTGCGAAAGACATCACGAGCGTCGTCGGACCGAACGGGGCCGGCAAGACGACTTTGTTCAATATCGTCACCGGGTTTCAGCGCGCGGAAGCAGGGACGGTTGCATTCGACGGAAAATCCGTAACGGGCTGGCGCCCAAACCGTATCGCGGTGGCGGGCCTCGTGCGCACGTTTCAGAAGACGGAAGTCTTCGGCGGACTGACAGTTGCCCGCGCCGTCGAGATCGGCACGACCTGCGGTCGGCCTTTCCCGCTCTGGCGAACGCTGGTGCCCGGCGCAACGAAACGAGCGCGCGAGGAAGCAGAACACGAAGCTGCCCTTGTGCTCGCACAGTGCGGCTTGTCTGATCGCGCAGATCAGCCCTGCGTTGCGCTGTCCTACGGTGAGCAACGATTGCTCGAAGTCGCGCTCGCCCTCGCCGCGCGTCCGCGCATGATCCTCCTCGATGAACCCGCCTCGGGCCTCAACCCGACTGAAGCACGCCAGCTCGGCGAGCTCATCGCGCGGCTGCGCGACGACGGCATCGGCATCGTATTGATTGAGCACAACATGCAGCTCGTCATGCGCATCTCCGACCGCATCGTCGTCCTTCATCACGGCGAAAAGATCGCCGAGGGAAAACCTGACGCGATCCAGAAAGATGCTCGCGTGATCGACGCCTATCTTGGGGGCGGCATCCGTGCTTGACGTCGATCGCATCGAAAGCGCCTACGGGCGTGCGCGCGCCCTGCACGGCGTCACGCTGTCAGTCGGCAAAGGCGAGGCTGTCGCGCTGATCGGCGCCAATGGAGCGGGGAAATCGACGGTCTTGCGCGCCATCTCCGGACTCAATCCGGTCCTGTCGGGCTCGATCCGATTCGAAGGACGCGACATCTCGAACCAGTCGCCGCGCCGCATCGTCCATGCGGGCATCGCGCATTGTCCCGAAGAGCGTAAAATCTGGCCCGACCTGTCAGTGCTCGACCATCTTGAACTCGGCGCGATTGCGAGCGGCGGCGTACGCGGCGACGGCAATCTCGATGAGGTCTTCACGCTGTTCC
>JAFAVH010000323.1 GCA_019242655.1 Methylobacteriaceae bacterium | reverse complement strand
ATCAGCGTATGTTCGTTGCGATCGAGCCAGCTTTTGATCCCCTCGGCCCAAAGACGGTTGGCTGCACCGGTCGGGTGTCCGTCGCCCGGAATGACCAGCGTCAGATTCGCATAGTCGAGAGGATTGATCCATCCTGAGAGGACCTCGACTCCTGTGTCTCGAAGCTTCTGCATGATCTCTTCGTTCGTATATCCAGACGGTTCCAGATAAGCTGGTGTGTAGGGCAGATAGAGCACGAGCGTCGGCACGTTGTAGTTCTCGCGCGCCAATGTAGCGGCGCGGCCGACGATCGCGATGTAGAGATCGATGTCGGCACGGTTGGGCGGACCTTGCGCCGGTTGCACAAGAGCGCGGAAAGCGGCGCTATGCCCGAGAATTTCACGCGCAAGTCTCGTGAGCCCTTCGGCACAGGCGCCTACGTAAACCGGAGCGCCGTCGCGCATGACGTAACGCGGCGCGCGCAACGTGAATGGCGGCGAGCAGGCAGTACGCTCGGCATGCCATGCCGCGGTCTCGAACACGACCAAGCCCGCCTCGCGCAATAGATCGTCGTACATCCGCGTCTCGAGCGCGCGCAGGAATTGCTGCGGGCCGTAACCGGGAAAAGCGAAATTCAGGACGCGCAGCTTGCGATCCGTCAAATCCGAAAAGATTTGCGGCAGCGTTTGATCATCGGGCAAACCTTCGCCGAACATGAAGGAATCGCCGAAAAACGCGACGGTCGGGCCGCTGGCCGCCGATGACGTCTGGCGCAGGAGATGCTCGTCGATCGTGTAGGTCGTTTCGTAGATCACCGCACCGGTTTTCGGATCGGTCTTCTTGGCATTGAAGCTGCCCGCCTTCACCGGCCCCCAACCAAGGACCGGCCGCGAATCGGCGAAATCGGCGGGCAGCTCTGCGAGCGACCGCCTGCTCGTGATGACTTC
Organism: Methylobacteriaceae bacterium; assembly: GCA_019242655.1. GTDB lineage: Bacteria > Pseudomonadota > Alphaproteobacteria > Rhizobiales > Beijerinckiaceae > JAFASC01. The sequence goes on along the minus strand of JAFAVH010000323.1, from coordinate 4,149 downwards.
ATATGTTTCGGCGACGATGAGGCACAGAACGATCGACGCGATCACGAGCGCCGCGTCGCGCAAGCGGCCGCGCACGACGATCATCACGCCGACGAGAAACAGGAAGCCGAGCGTCAGAGAAATGAGCAGCGTATAATTGGTGTAGCCGGTATTGTAGAGGATCGCGGCGCCGGCGAGCGGGATCAACAGGAACAGATATCGCAAGGACAAACCGTTTTTTCGTGGGAGAGCGCTCTAGCGGGACCCGAATTTGAAAGCAAGAGACGGAGTGCCGCTCCGTCAAACGCGTGGTATCTCGTCGAGACATGGGTTCGAAACGCGACTTTTCGATGAAGTCCAGCATATCTCTCGCGGCATGCGGCACACTTCTGCTCGCAACGGCATTGCATTCCGGCGCGGTCTCCGCGCAATCGCCGGTAAAGACCGGCAAGGAGCGTCTCGGCGACAAGGGAAGCGACGAGCAGCGTGTCGACAATTGCAAGGTGCCGCCGGAGCGTTGGGGCACGACGGCCCGTCCCGCCGCTTGCGCGCAAGGAGCCAAGGCCGCCGTTACGCACTAGCTCGCGTAAGCTGATCTCGGTCCAGCCGGCGAGCTTCTCGCGCCGCATTTCGCCTTGTGATTCCGGTCTCGGCGTGGCTAAGGTCGCGCCCCTCATTAAGACCCGGAAGCAAGAGAAGAAATGGCCGAAGAAGCCCAAAGTCGCCCGAAACGCCCGACCTTTACCGACCAGGAGGCCTTGCAGTTTCACGCCCAGGGGCGGCCCGGCAAGCTCGCCATTCAGGCGACGAAGCCAATGGCGACGCAACGCGACCTGTCGCTCGCCTATTCGCCCGGAGTCGCAGTGCCCGTGCTCGCGATCTCCGAGGATGCCTCGCGCGCCTTCGATTACACCGTGAAAGGCAACATGGTCGCGGTCATCACCAACGGCACCGCGATTTTGGGGCTCGGCAATCTCGGTGCGTTGGCGGCGAAGCCCGTCATGGAAGGCAAGGCGGTTCTGTTCAAACGCTTCGCCGACATCGACTCGATCGATCTCGAAGTGGCGACCGAAGACCCGCAGCAATTCGTCGACGCAGTGAAGTTCCTGGGGCCGACATTCGGTGGCATCAATCTCGAAGATATCAAAGCGCCGGAATGCTTTATCATCGAAGAGCGCTTGCGCGAACTTATGGATATTCCGGTCTTTCACGACGATCAGCACGGCACTGCAATCATCGCAATCGCCGGGCTGATCAATGCGATGAAGCTCACCGAGCGCGACATCAAGACGACGCGGCTTGTCTGCAACGGCGCCGGAGCTGCGGGTATTGCCTGCCTCGATCTTCTGAAGTTCATGGGCTTTGCGCCGGAAAACATCCTGCTCTGCGACACCAAAGGCGTAATCTATCGCGGCCGCACGGACGGCATGAACCAGTGGAAGAGCGCGCATGCGGTGGAGACCGACAAGCGCTCTCTGACCGATGCGATGAAGGGCGCCGACATCTTCTTCGGCCTCTCGGTGAAAGGAGCGCTGACGCCGGAGATGGTGAAGTCGATGGCGGCGAACCCGATCATCTTTGCGATGGCGAATCCCGATCCGGAGATTACGCCCGAAGAGGCGCATGGGTTGCGTGACGATGCGATCGTCGCGACCGGGCGCTCGGATTATCCGAACCAGATCAATAACGTTTTGGGCTTTCCCTATATCTTCCGCGGCGCGCTCGACGTGCGCGCCACGACCATCAACATGGAGATGAAGCTCGCCGCGGCGAATGCGCTGGCCGAGCTTGCACGCGAGGACGTGCCGGACGACGTCGCCGCCGCCTATCAAGGCGCCCGTCCGCGCTTCGGCCGCGAATATCTCATTCCGGCGCCGTTCGACCCGCGGCTGATCTCGGTCGTGCCCGCCGCGGTTGCGAAGGCCGCGATGGAGACCGGTGTCGCGGGCAAGCCCATCGTCGACATGAAGGAATACGGCGCGCACCTTTCGGCGCGGCGCGATCCGGTCGCCGGCGCGTTGATGACAATCGTCGAGCGCGTGCGGCGCTATCCGAAACGCGTCGTCTTTGCCGAAGGCGAGGAAGAGCAGGTTATCCGCGCGGCCGTCTCTTTCGTCAATCAGGGGTTTGGCCGCGCCATTCTTGTCGGCCGCGAGGATCGCATCAAGCAAACCGCCACGCGCGCCGGGCTCGAACTCGACGACAAGAACCTCGAAATCCACAACGCGCGGCTCTCGCATCGCAATGCCGTCTACGCGCAGTTCCTCTACGAACGGCTGCAGCGGCAAGGCTTCCTTTTCCGCGACTGCCAGCGGCTGATCAATCAGGACCGCAACACGTTTGCCGCCGCGATGGTGGCGCAAGGCGATGGCGACGCGCTGGTGACGGGCGTCACCCGCAATTTCTCGATTGCGCTCGACGAGGTGCGCCGCGTCATCGATCCGAAGCCGGGACATCGCGTCATCGGCGTTTCGCTGGTTCTGTCGCGCGGCAAGCCGGTTGTGGTGGCGGATACCGCGATCACCGAAATGCCCGACGCGCAAGACATTGCCGATATTGCGATCGAAGCGGCGGGGGTCGCCCGCCGGCTCGGCTACGAGCCGCGCGTCGCAATGCTGGCGTTCTCGACCTTCGGCCATCCGCCCGGCGAGCGCACCGCGCGCGTGCACGAGGCCGTGCGCATCCTCGATTCGCGGCGTGTCGATTTCGAATATGACGGCGAGATGGGCGCCGACATCGCGCTCAACAAAGACTTGATGGCGGCTTATCCGTTCTGCCGGCTCTCCGATACCGCGAACGTCTTGATCATGCCGGCGTTTCACTCGGCGTCGATCTCGACGAAGATGCTGCAGGAGCTCGGCGGCGCGACCGTGCTCGGGCCGCTGATCGTCGGGCTCGATAAGCCGGTGCAGATCGTGCAACTCGGCGCCAAGGATTCCGAGATCGTCAACATGGCGGCGCTGGCCGCGTTCAACGTCGGCGGTTGAGAGGGTTAAGCATGACCGGCGGCGGCGCTGGAAAGCCGGCGCGCGCGCGTTAACTTCCGCTTGAGCTAACACTCTCCAGGACAACATCATGCTGAGATCGACACTCATCGGCGTCGCGTCGCTTGCCGCAATCGGTGCGGCGATGACGCTGCCCGCGGCGGCCCAATATTATTATCCCGAGCCGCGGCCGCTCGTCGTCGGGCCGCCGGTTCCGTATTGGTACCCCTCCTATTATCCGCCGGCTTCGGCGGAGCCCCGCTCTTATTACCGCGCGACCGGCCAGCCCGATCCCTATCTCTCCGGCACGCGCGGGCGCATGAACCAGGGCGCCTCGCCCGTCTATCCCGAAGGTCCGGGCAACGCGCGCGTTCGCTGAGTCTCAACGCGGGATTTTTACCTTGTGCTGCGCGACGGGGATTTGCGCGCGCACTTTGGCGACGCGCTGCGGGTCGATGCGCGTCGTCACGCTGCCGACGCCATCGGAGGCTTTGGCGACCACGTGGCCCCATGGGTCGATCACCATCGAGTGGCCGTAGGTCTGGCGCACCTCGTTGCCGGCAATGTGCGAACCTGTCTGCGCCGCGGCGAGGAAATACGTTTCCGTCTCGATCGCGCGCGCCCGGCAGAGCACTTCCCAATGATCCTTGCCGGTCTGCAACGTAAAAGCTGAGGGCAGCGCGATCATCTCCGCGCCCTTTTCGGCGAGTGCTTGAAAGAGATCGGGAAAGCGCAGGTCGTAGCAGATGGCGCAGCCGACGGTGACGCCTTCGCATTCATAGGTCGCGATCGACTCGCCCGGCGCGAAGGCGGCGCTTTCGCGATAGCTCACGCCATCGGGCGTGGTGATGTCGAACATATGGATTTTGCGGTAGCGCGCGATCTCGCGGCCGTCGCGATCGAACGCGACAGTGGTGTTGTGGAGCCGCCCGTCGCTATGATCGCCTTTCTCGAGAATAGAGCCGGCATGGATGAAAACACGATGTTTCTTCGCGAGCTCCTGGCAGAGCGCGTAAGCGGGACCGCCGGGAATCGTCTCCGCCGCTTCGACCTTGTCGCGGCGCGAGCCGCCCATGAAGTCGAACACTTCCGGCAGGCAAATCCAATCGGGTTTTTCGTCCGCGACGGCCCGCTCGATCAATTCGCGCGCGGCGCCGAGATTGGCCGCTTTGTCATTGATCGAGTT
>JAFAVH010000105.1 GCA_019242655.1 Methylobacteriaceae bacterium | reverse complement strand
CGCCGCTTCGGCAGTTATCAAGCCAAGCCGCGCGTCCTCGGCAACGCGGAGCGGATCGCGCCGCAGCGGATCGCCCAAGCCGCCGCCGCCCGGCATCATGATCGCCACGACATCGTCGCGTGCGATCGTCTGCTGCCCTTTGCCACGCAGCGTGCCGCCTGAATCGAGCACCAGCGCGCCCGGCTGACCCTTGTGACCGCCGTCGCGTCCGCGCGCCGGAAAGTCGATGCGATCAAAATTGGCAGCGATACTGAATGGCGCGTCGTCCAAGGTCGCGACCTCCATGACCTGTCCGAGTCCGCCGCGAAACTCGCCCGGGCCGCCGGAATCGGTGCGATATTCCTTGCGGCGAATAAGCAGAGGCGACAGCGCTTCCGTGACTTCCACCGGCACGTTGCGGACACCGCTTGGAAAGGCGGTCGCGGACAATCCGTCCTTGCCCGGCCGTGCGCCGGTGCCACCTGAGTGAAACGACAACACGTTGAAGACCTTCGCGCGTGCGAGCTCGCCGGCATCGGCATCGACGCGGCCCGGACCGCCGGAGGCGAAAAGATTCCAGAGGCAGGACGTGCCTTCCGCCGGAACGTTGCCGCCGAGCGCTTGGTGCAAGCAGCCGATGACAAGGTCCGGCAAAAGCTGCCCGGTGACATGCCGTGTCGCGACGGGCAGCGGATGCAGCGCGTTCAGGATGCAGTTCTCCGGCGCTTGCATCGTCATCGTCGCGAGCGAGGCGGCATTGTTCGGCACTTTCGGCGCGACGATGCATTTGATGCCAAAGGCGGTGTAAGCTTCCGTATAGCAGAACGGCACGTTGATCCCGTAGGAGGAGGCGTAGGACGTACCCGTGAAATCGACGTGGATGCGCTCATCCGAGACCGTCATCTCCGCAACGAGATCGATCGGCTTTTCGTAGCCGTCGATGCGCATACTGTTCTGGTAGACGCCGTTCGGCACGTGGCGGATCGCGTCGGTCATCGCTTCGTGCGAGCGCTCAAGAATATGTTCGGCGAGAGCGGACATATCCGCGATGTCGAATTCATCCATCATCTGCAGGAGCCGGCGGCTGCCGACGTCATTGCAGGCGACGAGCGAATAAAGATCGCCGACGACTTGCACCGGTTCGCGCACATTTGCTTGGACAAGCTCGATGAGGCTCTCGTTCACCACGCCTTGCGAAGCAAAGCGCATGAGAGGAACGTAAAGCCCCTCCTCATAGACCTGACGGCCGTCAGGTCCCATGCCGCGTCCGCCGATATCGACGACGTGACACGTGCAGGCAAAAAGAGCGACGAGGCGGCTCCCGCGGAATACCGGCGTGACGACGGTGAAATCGTGGAGATGACCGGTCCCCTTCCACGGATCGTTGGTGATGAACACGTCACCGCCGCGCATGGTCTGCGTCGGAAACTTGGCGATGAAATGTGCGACCGACCGCGCCATCGAGTTGATGTGACCCGGCGTGCCGGTCACCGCCTGCGCGAGCATTCGTCCCACAATGTCGAAAATACCGGCGGAAATATCGCCCGCCTCGCGCGTCGACGTGCTGAAGCCGGTGCGCACCAGAGCCTGCGCCTGCTCCTCGACGACGGAGATCAGGCGATCCCACATGATCTGCGAGTGGATTTTAGAGAGAACGGATTCCGGCATGCGATTAGCTCCGGGTGAGAACAATGTAGCCAAGGCCATTGATGCGGGCCTCGCAATTCGCGGCGACGAACGTCGTCGTCTCGTCTTCGACGATCAAAGCCGGCCCCGATACGACATCGCCTGCTGCGAGATCGGCGCGAAGATGAATTTCGGCCGGCGTTTTATGGCCGCTAGCATCGACGACTTCCGCAACCGACTTGCTACTGACCCGCCGTTCGCTTTGGCGCGGCGGGCAGGCTTGCGCTTTTGGTTCGGGCGCCGACAAACGCAGCGTCCAATTCAGTACCTCGACCGGTACGCCGGGAATGATGCGGCCGAATTGATCCATATATTCGCGCTCGAACAACGCTTGCAGATGCACAGGAGCAACCGTCGCATCAGCCGGTATCGGCACGGCAAGTTCGTGGCCCTGCCCGTTATAGCGCATGTCCGCCGTCCAGGCCTCGTTCAGCACGGCACTAGGTTCGGCTTGACGGACGATGGCTTCCGCTTCTTCGCGCATATTCGTCCGAAGCTCATTTAAGGCATCGGCGTCGAAGTGCTCATCGAGCACCGCGTAGCAGGTGCGCACGATCTCGAAGGAAACCGCCGCGAGGAGAAAGCCTACCGCAGATCCGACGCCGGCGCTCGTCGGAACAACGATGGTCTGCACGTCGAGCTTTTCCGCCAAGCGCGCGGCATGCAGGGGCGCGGCGCCGCCGAATGCGATCATCGCGCGCTTGGACAAATCCTTGCCGCGCTCCACCGCGTGAATACGTGCGGCGTTTGCCATGTTCTCCTCAACAATTTCGGAAATCGCCAGTGCGGCGCCGGTCGTGTCGAGATCAAGCGGCTCGCCGACATGCGCGTCGATCGCGCTTGCTGCGGCCTCCGCATCGAGCGTTATTCGGCCGCCGGCGAAACGGTCGGCCCGGATGCGGCCGAGCACCACATCGGCATCGGTCACGGTCGGTCGCGTTCCGCCATGCCCGTAACACGCAGGCCCCGGCTCCGAACCTGCGCTTTCGGGCCCGACTTGAACGCGTGACAGCGAGTCGACTTCGGCAATCGAGCCGCCGCCGGCGCCGATCTCGACCATCTCGACGACCGGAATGCGGATCGGCAAGCCGCTTCCTTTAAGGAAACGGTACTGGCGCGCAACCTCGAAGCTGCGCGAATATTGCGGCTTCAGATCGTCGATCAGGCAGATTTTTGCGGTCGTGCCGCCCATGTCGAAGGACACGATGTCGCGAAATCCGCACTCCTCGGCGATGTGGCGCGCGAGCACCGCGCCGCCCGCCGGACCCGATTCGACGAGGCGCACCGGGAAACGCTGCGCAACGTCGAGCGTGGTTAGTCCGCCCGCCGATGTCATCAGATAAAGCGGGCAAGTAACGCCGCGCTGCCGCAAACCTTCCTGCAGCCGGTTGAGATATCGCGTCATGACCGGCTGCACGTAGGCGTTCACGCACGCCGTCGACCAGCGTTCGTATTCGCGCATTTCCGGCGAGACTTCGCTCGACAACGTGATCGACAGATGCGGCGCAAGCCGCGCCAGGATATCGCGCGCCTTCTCTTCGTGAACGGCATCCACGTAGGAATGCAGAAAGCCGATCGCAACGCTGGCAATTTCGGCCCGCTGCAACGTGCGTACAATTTCGGGAAAGACGCTTTCGTCGAGCGGCTTGATGATGTCGCCGCGGGCGCTCAATCGCTCCGGGACAGGGAGGCGCAAATTCCGTGGCACGAGCGGCTCCGGCCGCTCCATCCAGATGTCGTACTGCTCGAACCGGTTTTCGTAAGCCATTTCGACGGAGTCGCGGAAGCCTTCCGTGACCAGGAGGGCGGTCTTTGCGCCCTTACGCTCGATAACGGCGTTCGTGGCGAGCGTCGTACCATGCACCACCATGCCGATGTCGCTCGCCGCGAGAGCCGCTGCGGTTAGGATCTGCTCCGTGCCACCGAGCACGGCCTGTTCCGGCGCGCGCGGGGTCGTCAGCAGCTTATGCGTCCAGCGCCTACCGCCGCTCTCCAGAGCAAAGTCTGTGAAGGTGCCGCCGATGTCGACCGCGAGGCGGGCGCTCATGTCGTTTGAGCCTCCAAGCCGCTCCGTGGCCCGCGTTTGACGAAAAAGCCCGGCTTTACGGAACCTTCGGCCAAGCGTGGCAGTTGGAACGGCAAAGCTTGGTTCATCGGCGAGGCGATCATGGTCCTGCTCAACTGGGTCGATGCCCTTTTCGTCGGCATGCTTGTCGTCGTGCTCGCGGTCAAATTCGGCCTGAGATGGACGCAGTCGCCCGAGGAACTCGGTTACGTCTTCCTGAAGCAAAAAGCAGCGGCGCTCGGGGTCGACGTGAACCGCATCCCCGATTCCGCCTTCGAGGCGATCGCCGAGATGAGCGTAGCGTCGGCCCGGGATCGCGCCCTGCGCAGCCGGACCTCCCTCGACCAGGCGGCCTGGGCCGGAGCGCTGGAGGAGGAGGCGAAGGAGATATCAAAATTCGTAAACGGCGCGCCCTGTAACCGCCGCTCCCTCGCCCCGCACATCCTGACGGAATATCGCGTCTGAGCGGTCTTCGCTCGCTTCCGACCGCACTTGCCTGACGCCTTGAAGCAAGTAGGCTCCCGAAACCTGCCACAGCTGCTAGGGAGCCAGTCATGAGAGCCATCGCCATATCTACGATTCTGCTGCTCGGAATTCTTCCGGCTGCTGCGCAAACTGCAACCTGCAAATCGCAGGCGACCGAGAAGAAGCTCGCCGGCGCGGCGCTGAAAAGCTTTATGACCAAGTGCGAGAAAGATTCGAAGACGACTTGCGACACATCGGCGACCGAGAAGAAACTTTCCGGAGCTGCGCGCAACAGCTTCACGAAAAAATGCGTTACTGACGCTGTCGGGGCATAAGGCGCGCCGCTGACATAGGCGTACAATTACGACCATGGCGGCTACGATCATGGCGGCCGGCAGAGCCGCCAGATCAGGAGGAAGCGCGGCGATGAGCGAAGCCCGCGACATGCTGGTCGAAACGGCTGCGCGCCTGTTTCAGGACCATTGCACGCCGGAACTTCTCAGGGACAGCAACGAGGGGGTTCCGCCGAAGTTTTGGTCCGCCCTCGTTGACGCGGGTCTCACCAGGGCGCTCGTATCGGAGAAAGCTGGCGGCGCGGGTGTCGATCTGGCTGATGGCCTCGCGTTGCTTATCGAAGCCGGCCGCTTCTCGGTGCCGGCGCCGCTCGCCGAGACCATGATCGCCGGCTGGCTCCTCGAGCGCGCCGGGTTGCCGGTGCCGGCTGGAGTGCTGACATTTGCGGTCGCCAGGCAGGATGAATCCGTCGCGGCCGAGCGCCGCGGTGCAGACTGGCGCCTCACAGGCAAGCTCGCGCGTGTGCCGTGGGCAAAAGACTCAGCCGGACTCGTCGTGCTGGTCGCCCATGGGGAGAAGCACGTCGCAGCTTATGTCGAGCGAGATGCTTACCGCGCCACGCCCGGACACAATCTCGCCGGCGAGCCCCGCGATGACATCGAATTCGTCTCTGCCGCAGCCAAAACGGCGGCAAGCGATCTCGATGCGGAAGATTGGCGCGCGCTCGGCGCAACCGCGCGTGCGGCACAGATCGCAGGCGCCATGCAAAAGCTGCTCGCATTGAGCGTGCAATATGCGCAGGAGCGCGTGCAATTTGGCCGCCCGATCGGCAAGTTCCAGGCCGTGCAGCAAAATCTTGCGGCGCTGGCAGGACAGGCTGCAGCTGCGGTCGCCGCGGCCGATGGTGCGATCGAAGCCGCGGCAGGCGACCTGCGCTCGCCGCTCATTGCCGCGGCAAAAATCCGGTGCGGCGAAGCAGCCGGCATCGGCGCCGCGATCGCGCATCAAGTTCATGGCGCGATCGGCTTTACCCAGGAGCACAGTCTGCACTACAGCACGCGTCGCCTGTGGTCGTGGCGCGATGAATTCGGCAACGAAGCGGAATGGTCGCAGCGTTTAGGAATACGCGCGGCGAAAACCGGCGCCGATCAACTCTGGACAATGATCACCGCGGCCTGATCGCGCATATGTCGCTCGCACGGTCTCGATTCGATGGAAATATGAACGATGAGGGGAAGCGTACTGATGACACGCGGGCACTCGATTCATTCTTCGCGCCTGAAAGCATTGCGATTATCGGCGCGTCGCCGGACACAAAGAAAATCCGCGGCCTGTTGCAGAGTATGTTGCAGAAGAACGGCTATCCGGGAAAGCTTTACCCAATCAATCCCAACTATGAAGAAATCGCGGGCATGCGCTGCTTCCCGTCGATCGAGACGGTCGGCGCGCCAGTCGACCTCGCGCTGATCGCGATCCCCGCTCCCGGCGTCTTGCAATCACTCGAAGAATGCGCGCGCGCTGGCGTTCGCAACGCGGTGATCATTTCG
>JAFAVH010000199.1 GCA_019242655.1 Methylobacteriaceae bacterium | reverse complement strand
TTCTCGGTCGTGCCGGGGCCCGGCGTGCTCAATGCCGGCGCGGCGATGCTCACCGCCTATGGCTGCAACGCGCCGGTGCTTTGCGTCACCGGATAGTTGCCGACCGCCTTTCTGGGGCGCGCACGCGGCCATCTGCACGAAATGCCGGACCAGCTCGCGACCTTGCGCACCTTCACCAAATGGGCGCAGCGGATCGACACGCCCGCGATGGCGCGGGTCGAGGTAGCGCGCGCCTTCCAGGTGATGCTCTCCGGCCGGCAGGGGCCGGCGGCGTTGGAAATGCCGTGGGACCAGTTCGGCCGGCGCGAGCGGATCGCCGATTGCGATCCGCTGCCGCCCTTGGCGGCGCCTCCGGCCGATCCCGAGGCGCTCACCGCCGCGGCACGGCTCGTCGCGGCAAGCCGCCATCCGATGATCATGGTCGGCAGCGGCGCGATCGCGGCCGCCGACGAGATCCGCGAGCTGGCGGAAGCGCTCGATGCGCCGGTCGCAGCCTTCCGCAGCGGCCGCGGCATCCTGAGCAACGCGCACGAGCTCGGGCTGACATTGGCCGACGCCTATGAGCTCTGGCCCGCCACCGATCTTGTCATCGGCATCGGCTCGCGGCTCGAGCTCATCGACGTGCGCTGGCAGAACCGACCGGCGGGGCAGAAGATGATCCGCATCGACATCGATCCCGCCGAGATGCGGCGCTTTCCGCCTGACGTCGGCATCGTCGCCGATGCGCCCGATGCGGTGCAGGGACTGATCGACGCGGTGCGGCGCGCCGGCTTCAAGCGGCAGGCCGGGCGGCGTGATGAGATTCGCGATGCGCGCGCCAAAGTGGCGGAAGAGATCCGCGCGATCGAGCCGCAAATGTCGTATCTGCGCATCATGCGCGAGGTGCTGCCGGCGAACGCGTTCGTCACCGACGAATTGTCGCAGGTCGGCTTCGCCTCTTGGTACGGATTTCCCGTTTACGAGCCGCGCACGTTCATATCGTCCGGCTATCAGGGCACGCTCGGCGCCGGGTATCCGGCGGCGCTCGGCGTCAAGGTCGCAAATCCCGATCGCCCCGTCGTTGCGATTTGCGGCGACGGCGGCTTCATGTTTGCGCTGCAGGAACTTGCGACCGCGGTCCAGTACGACATCGGCGTCGTCGCGCTTGTCTTCAACAACAATGCATACGGCAATGTCCGGCGCGATCAGATGACGCGGTTCGACGGGCGCGTCATCGCGGCCGATCTCGTCAATCCGGATTTTCTCGAGATTGCCGATGCATTCGGTGTTGGCGGCGCGCGCGTGCGCTCGCCGAAAGAGTTCCGCCCCGTGCTCGAACGTGCGCTTGCGAGCGGCGGCCCGTGGCTCATCGACATCGAGGTGCCGCGCGATTCCGAAGCCAATCCGTGGCAATTCATTCACCGCGTTCCGCGGATGTGAGATGTTGTAATGGCGCTCGATGTCGAGAAATTACTGAATTGGCCGTTCGAAGAGCTGCGCCACGATTATACGCATCGCGACACGATCCTTTATGCGCTGGGTCTCGGTCTTGGCAGCGATCCCTTGGACGAACAGCAATTGCGCTTTGTCTATGAAAAGGATTTGCGCGCGCTGCCGACGATGGCGGTCGTGCTCGCTTATCCCGGCTTCTGGCTGCGCGAGCCCGGCACCGGCGTCAATTGGAAGAAGATATTGCACGGCGAGCAGGGGATCGTTTGGCACAAGCCTGTTCCCGCCGCGGCGACGGTCACCGGGCGAACGCGTGTGACCGGGATCATCGACAAAGGCGCGGAGAAGGGCTCGCTCATGTTCAGCGAGCGCATCGTGCGCGACGCGCAGACCGGCGAAAAGATCGCGACGCTCACCGGCACGACGGTGATGCGCGGCGACGGCGGATTCGGCGGCCCGGCGAAGGAAGTGCCGAAGCCGCATCGCATCCCCGACCGGGCACCGGACGCGGTTTGCGATCTCGCGACCGCGCCGAACGCGGCGCTGATTTACAGGCTTTCCGGCGATTACAATCCGCTGCATGCCGATGCCGAGGTCGCGCGCACCGCAGGTTTCCCCAAACCGATCCTGCATGGCCTCTGCTCCCTCGGCCTTGCTGGCCACGCGCTCTTGAAGACGGTCGCCAAATACGATCCCGCGCGTTTCAAGAGCATGCATTTGCGCTTTACATCGCCCGTCTTCCCCGGCGAGACGATCCGGACCGAGATGTGGATCGACGGCGCGCAGGTGTCGTTTCGCGCGCGCTTGCGCGAACGCGACACTGTGGTGCTCGATAACGGGGTGGCTGAAATCGCGCCGGCCTAGCGCGATTCCGAT
>JAFAVH010000053.1 GCA_019242655.1 Methylobacteriaceae bacterium | reverse complement strand
GAGATCGCGCAAATAGGACTGGACCGGGAAGTTCGGGCCGCCTAAGCGCCGATGCGAGGCGCGCTCAGGACGCGGCAAATCGCGTATCGATTAGCGCCTCGGTCGCACCCCTTACGTCGACATCAGCTTTGATAACCCTGGCTTTTTGCAAGGCGAGGCCGGCTTCGAGCACGGTCTGGCGCGTCGCGTCGGTGAGCCCCTTGTTCGAGTGATCCGTGCGCTCGAGCTGACGCGCGACGATGTTCTGCGGAAGCTTCGTTTCTTTCGCCATGATCGCCTGCAGCTCGGCGGGATTGGCGAGCGCCCATTGCCGCGCCTCTTCGTAGATGGCCAGCACACGCTTAACGAGATCGGGGTTTTGCGCGGCGAAGGCTTCGCGCGCATTTAGGACGCCCCACGTGTTCGCTTCCGGCTTGCGGTAGAACAGCTTGGCGCCGTTCTCGATTTCGGCCTGCGCCATCATCGGGTCGAGCCCGGCCCATGCATCAACGTCGCCGCGGATCAGCGCGGTCTTGCCGTCGGGATGCTGCAGGAGAACGAGACGCACATCCTTCTCGGTGAGCCCGGCGGAATCGAGCGCGCGTACCAGAAAGATGTGCGGGTCGGTGCCGCGCGTGACAGCAATCGACTTACCCTTGAGGTCGGCCGGAGAGCTGAACGGGGTATTGGTGCGGCAAACGAGGGCGGTCCATTCCGGCCGCGAGAACACGCCCACCGTCTTGATTGGATTGCCATTGATGCGGCCGACAAGCGCCGCGGCGCCGGCGGTCGAGCCGATGTCGATCGAGCCGGCATTGAGGAATTCGAGCGCCTTGTTGGAGCCGAGCGTCTGCACCCAGCGGACGCCGATGCCGTCTGACGCGAGCGCCTTCTCGACCAGCCCCTTTTCCTTGAGCACGAGCGAAAGCGGATTGTAGGTTGCGAAGTCGAGGCGGATTTCGCTCGGCGCCGCCCTGGCGCTCAGAGGCCCCAGCACGACGGCCGCGGCGCTTGAACGAAGAAAAGAACGGCGGCACAGGGACATGGCAAAGCCTCAGCGATCGTCCGTTTTGTAGGACGCATCGTTCGATATGTCAAACGAAGCTGGGCAGCGTTGATTCAGGAAAATTGTGGCCCACGCCGCGCTTCGGACAATGCGCGCGAGAGATCGCGGGCGAACGCCGCCTTCTCGTTCGGGCCGAGAAAGCCCGCGACTTCGACACGGCGGCCACGCGACACTAGGGCCAATTGCAGCAAGCCGAATTCCTCGTGGTCGCGCCGCTCGAGACGTGTCCAGCTTGGATTGAAGCGCCATTCCTGACGCGCGCCGCGCGGATTCACCTTTGCCAACACAAGCTCGAGCGGTGTGACGCTCACGTCCTCGTAAGCTCGTGCGGCGCGGTAATTGGCGCGGAAAGCAAAGTAGAAGAGCGCCACATCGGCGCCCATGAAACCGGCGACCGGCCAAGCACCGAGTACGACGAACGGCACGCTGGTGAAGAAGCTCGCCGCAGAGAACAGCATGACAAGCAAGCGGAAGTTACGCCGGCTCAGCGAGCGATGCGGCATGATGCGCGCAGCAAAAATTTTACGGGCGGTTGGGTCGGCGACCACGACGAAGCTTCTCGGCGACTTGTTTGCCGGACGGCGGCCCCTGGTTATAACGCGACAATGGCGCAGATGAAGAGGACATTACCGAGACGCCAACGCGCCGCGGCCGCGCCGCCTGAGACCGCCCTGAAGCCTGGCGGTAAATCGCGCAGCTCCCGCCGTCCTAAACCCGCCGATGCCGCAACCGTCCGCGAGATTTTCACTCGATTTCGCGCCGCCAATCCGCATCCCAAAGGCGATCTCGACTTCATCAATCCCTTCACTTTGCTAATTGCGGTCGTCTTGTCGGCGCAGACGACCGATGCTGGTGTCAACAAGGCGACGCGCGATCTCTTTCCGATCGCGGACACGCCGCAAAAGATGCTGGCGCTCGGCGAAGCCGATTTGCGCGAGCGCTTCAAATCGCTCGGCTTCTTCAACACCAAAGCAAAGAACGTTGTGGCGCTCTGCGAGCAGCTGATCGCGAAACATAAGGGTCAGGTACCGAGGCGGCGCGAAGAGCTCGAAGCTCTACCTGGTGTCGGTCGCAAGACGGCTAACGTCGTGCTAAACGTCGCGTTCGGACAGCCGACGATCGCCGTCGACACGCACGTCTTCCGCGTCTCGAACCGCATCCCGCTGGTCATCGGGGCAACGCCGCTCGATATCGAGCTCGGGCTGGAGAAGACCATCCCCACGGAATTCAAGACGCACGCGCATCATTGGCTGATCCTGCACGGCCGCTATACGTGTAAGGCGCGCCGCCCTGAATGCGAACGTTGCATTATTCCCGATCTCTGCCGTTCACCGGAAAAGCGGGTGTAGGGCCTAGTGCCCGGTCTCGGTCGCAACGAGTCGCCAGTTCGGGTCGCGTGAACCGATCTCGCGTGCGAAGGTCCAGATATCGGTCATGTCGACCACGCGCTCGGCGTTGCCGTCGATGACGGCGCCTTCCTTATTGTAAGTCGCGGTGATCAGCTTCGACAAAAAACGCACGGTTATGTGCGCTTGCGGCCCTTTGGCCTGCGCATCATCGATCGTGACCTTTTCGAGCGACACGAAGGTCATTTCCACCCGCTCGCCGCGCCCTTCGCGATCGCTGATCGCGTGGGTGAAACTCTCGTAGACGTCATCGGCGAGCAGCCGCCGCAACGTCGCCCGGTCGCCCTTGGCGAAGGCGGTGACGATCATCTCGTAGGCCGACTTGGCGCCGGCGAGGAAGGCGCGTGCGTCGAAGCCGGCTTCAGCTGCGGCAATCGCTTCTAGCCCTGGCAGGGCGCGCGAGTCAGGTTCGACCAGATCCTTCCAACGGTCCACGTCAGGCTTGGGCGGGGCGGCCGCGCTGCCATCAGCCAGCGGCGCACCGGGCAACCGGATCACATTACCGCCCGGCAGCGACTGGCGCGCCGTTTCTTCCGCCCGGGGTCCAAACGGGCGGTCACGCTGCTTCTCGTTGCCCGTGCGCGCGCCAAGAACCGAACGCAGCTTCCAGACGACGAAAACGGCGAGCAGTGCGAAGATGATCGTAGTGATATCGAGGGGCTCGTGCATGGCCTGCTCAGAACTCTGGGAGCGAACCTTCGCCCCCCATATAGGGTGTTGCCCGCTGCTTGTGACCCTGTCCAGATCATTTCAAGGCACAGACTGGGCAGGCGCTTCAGCTTGTGATGCCTAACCATCCATGGTAGGCGGCGCGCCTTTCCCGAAGCGCCCATACGGCGCTCCGCCCGCGATCCCCAAGCAAGCGGTCGCGCCCCCAGGAGTTTTCTCAGATGGCCGATACGCCGGGCAACGGCTCGACACCCACCGCCGCACCCGCCCTCAACTCGCTCGCGCAATATATGAAGGATTTTTCGTTCGAGAACCCGAACGCGCCGCGCTCACTCGGTCCTCAGGAAAAAGGTCCGAACATCTCGATCCAAGTCAACGTCAACGCCCGCCAGCTTGCCGAGACCGATTTCGAGGTGAGCCTTGTTTTGGAAGGCAGCGCCGGCGAGGCCGCCGATACGCTGTTCAAATTCGAGCTGACCTATTGCGGCATTTTCCGGCTGACCAATGTGCCGCAGGATCAGCAGCATCCGATCGTCATGATCGAATGCCCGCGGCTTCTATTCCCGTTCGCCCGTCAGATCATTGCCGAAGGCGTGCGCAACGGCGGCTTTCCGCCGCTTTATATCGATCCGATCGATTTCGTCGGACTTTATCAGCAGCGTGCCGCCGAGCTGCAGGGCAATCAAAACCAAGCCGGCGTCGCGCAGGCGTGACGCGCCCTGGTGCGGACGGCGGGAATCGAACCCGCACGACTTGAAGGTCGAGGGATTTTAAGTCCCTTGCGTCTACCTGTTCCGCCACGTCCGCTTGCAGAGCGCGGAAGGGCATACGCCCGCCGCAACCCCTCCGTCGCCCTAGGAGGCAGCGCGCACCTTAGACCGGATCGGCGGCGCTAACTCAAGCGCCGCTCGCGCTCACGGTCCCAGCTGCCGGCGCTGCCGAATCCACCTCGCCTTTAAGTTGGATTTCCGGATGCATCAGGAACGCGGTGACCGCGCCGAGCGCCAGTAATCCCATCGACATCATGAAGGGCAGAACCCAGTTCCCGGTGAGGTCGATGACGTAGCCCGCAACCAGCGGCGACACGATCGCCGCGACGGCCGATCCCGTATTCATGATGCCTGACGCGGTGCCGGAAAAGCGCGGCGCGATGTCCATCGGGATCGACCAGATCGGCCCGATCACCAGCTCGGCGAAGAAGAATCCAGCCGAGAGGCAGAGCGCCAGGGTGGTGATGTCGTGGAAATAAAGGATCGGTACGAGCGAAACGAAGGCGCCGACAAAGCCAAGCAAAATAATCGATAGTCGGGCGAAACGCACATTGCCTGTCGTGTGCAGGATGCGGTCCGACAAGATGCCGCCAAGTGTATCGCCGACAACGCCGGCGAAGAAGACGCCTGAGGCGAACAATGCCGAGTTCTTGATGTCGAGCTGAAAATTATTTTTGAAGAAAAGCGGTAGCCAATTGAGGTAGAGCCACAGCGTCCAGCCGTAGCAGAAATAGGTGAGGGCGACGGGTAGCATGCGCGGCACGAGCCGGCTCCACGGCACGGCAGGTTTCGGACCGCGGACGCGCACGGGGAGAAGCGCGAGATCGTCCGACGTAATATGCGGATGCGACTTCGGCTCGTCACGGAAATACAGGAACCAGACGACTACCCAGACAAGGCTGACGCTGCCGAGAATGGCGAACGAACCGCGCCAGCCGACATAAGCCATAAGCCCGGCAACGAGCGGCGGTGTCAGCGCATTGCCAATGCGCGCGAAAGAATGCGTGATGCCTTGCGCGAACCCGCGTTTGCCGGTCGGCGTCCAGTCCTGCATCGCGCGTGTTGCGGTCGGGAATGTTGCGCCTTCGCCGAAGCCGAGCAGCACTCGAAAGAGGAACAGTGAGAGAAGGCCGCCGGCGAGCCCGGTGAGGATCGTCGCGGCCGCCCAGATCACGCCGCAGAGAAGCAATGTCAGACGGGGACCGAACTTGTCGCCGACAAAGCCGCCAATGATTTGGAAAATCGCGTAGGGATAAGCGAAGGCGGAGAAGATCAAGCCGAGCTGCGTATTGGTAAGGTGAAACTCATCCTTTATCGGCGCGGCCGCCGTGCTGATGTTCACGCGGTCGATATAGGTGATGAGATACATCAAGCATAAGAGGAACAGGATGATGTTCGGCGCGCGCAAAATGCGTTGCATTTGGTCCTCCTCGATCGCGACTCTTTAGGAGGTCGCGCCGTTTTTATACTAGGCAGCGGCCTTGACGCCTGCGCTTTGGTCCTGCATCAGCCAATCCATTGCCGCATCGACGCCGCCTTGTTGATGCGGCACGCCGGCCAGCGCGAGGCCCATTTCGACGCCCGCGATGGCGCCGAGGATCGTCAGATCGTTGGTGTCGCCGAGATGGCCGATGCGAAACGCTTTGCCCTTCACCTTTCCCAGGCCGGTGCCGAGCGACATGTCGAAATGGTCGAGAATGAGCGCGCGCACTTTGTCGGCATCGACGCCGTCGGGCATGACGACGCCAGTCAACACATCCGAGCGATGTGCAGCATCGCGGCAGAGGATTTCGAGGTCCCAATGAATGACAGCGCGGCGAACTGCTTCGCCGAGCCGGTAATGACGCCGGAAGACATTGTCCAAACCCTCCTCTTCCAGCATGTCGATTGCCTCCGCGAGGCCGTAGAGCAGGTTCGTTGCCGGCGTGTACGGAAAATAACCGCTAGCATTGATGTCGAGCATCTCCGCCCAGGAGAAGAATGAGCGCGGCAGCGTTGACTTCTTCGAGGCTTCAAGCGCTTTGGCGCTGATCGCATTGAAGGAAAGGCCTGGCGGCAGCATCAGGCCTTTCTGCGAGCCAGAGACGCTGACATCGACGCGCCATTCGTCGTGGCGATAGTCGATCGAGCCCAACCCGGAGATCGTGTCGACGAGAAGCAACGCGGGGTGGCGCGCGGCATCGATCGCGGCACGTACGTCGGCGACGGCCGTGGTCGCGCCGGTCGACGTTTCGTTGTGCACGATGCAGACTGCTTTGATCTCGTGCGCCTTGTCGGCAGTAAGTTTTTCCTCAATGAGCTTCGGATCGGCGCACGAGCGCCAGTCGGACGCGACGAAATCGACTTTCAGTCCCAAGCGCTCGGCAATTCCTTTCCACAATGTTGCGAATTGACCGGTCTCGTACATGAGAATGCGGTCGCCTGGCGATAGCGCATTCGAAAGCGCCGCCTCCCACGCGCCGGTGCCGGACGAGGGATAAATGACGACGTGATCTTTAGTCTTGAAGATGCGCTTCATGCCGTCGAGGCAGCGAATGCCGAGGTCCTTGAAGTCGGGGCCACGATGGTCGATGACCGGCATATCCATCGCGCGCAGAATGCGATCGGGGACCGGCGACGGACCG
>JAFAVH010000042.1 GCA_019242655.1 Methylobacteriaceae bacterium | reverse complement strand
GCCGCGCAAGAGGGCGGAACGAACGGACAAACGGACCTCCACAGCCTCGCCCGACAGCACGCGCCGAGGGCAGGCCGGAAACGCCGCACTCAGCCGCAATTTTGCGGGCAAAATAGGGCTTTACTTTCTCAGCCAAGTTCGTTCTGTCTTCCGAACGAATCCGCTTCTTTGACGAACAATGGCCGCCACCACCAAGCCTCAAACAACATCGGCTGCGGACCGTCACGGCAGCGGATTCGTCGCATTCGGCCTACGGGCTGAGGCCGAGCCGATCGAGCCGGGGCTGCATATCGTGGCGACGCCGATCGGAAACCTCCGTGATATCTCGCTGCGCGCCCTCGGCACGCTCGCCGCCGCCGATGCGGTGATCGCCGAAGACACCCGCGTCACCAAGGTGCTGCTCGCCCATTACGGGATCTCGACGCCGCTCGTCGCTTATCACGAGCACAATGCCGCGGTCGTGCGTCCCCACCTGCTGGCGCGGCTCGAAAGCGGCGCGGCGCTGGCACTCGTCTCCGACGCGGGAACGCCGCTTGTCTCCGATCCCGGATTCAAGCTGGTCTCCGAAGCACTCGTGCAGGGAGCTTCGGTGACGGCGGTGCCGGGCGCCTCGGCCGTGCTCGCCGCGCTGGTCGTTGCGGGACTTCCAACGGATCGCTTCTTCTTCGAAGGTTTTCTGCCGCAAAAGCAGGGCGCGCGGCGCACCCGCATCGCGGAGCTCGCATCGATCCCCGGCACGTTGGTCTTCTTCGAATCTCCGCGTCGGCTCGCCGACACGCTCGGCGATCTTGCCACTGTTTTGGGGGCGCGTCAGGGCGCGATCGCGCGCGAACTGACGAAGCACTTCGAGACCGTGCGCCGCGGCGCGCTGCCGGAACTCGGTGATGCGCTCGCGAGCGAAGAGCCGCCGAAAGGTGAGATCGTGGTCTTAGTTGCGCCGCCCGGCGAAGATGCGGACGCGCCCCTCAGCGATGCGGCACTCGATGCGAAACTCCAGGACGCGCTGCGTACATTGAGCGTGAAGGACGCAGCAAGCGTCGTTGCGGCAGAAAGCGGCCAGAAGCGCCGCAAGGTCTATGCGCGCGCGATCGCGCTCGCCGCAGACGGCGATCCGGCCGACGAGAAAGAATGAGCCGCGAGACGCGGCTTCGTGCCGGTCTCTTTGGCCGGCGCGCCGAACAGCTCGCGATCCTGTTCCTGCGCAGCAAGGGTTATCGCATTCTAGCGCACACCTACATCGTGCGTGGCGGCGAGATCGATATCATCGTCCGGCGGGGAAGCGCCGTCGCCTTCGTCGAAGTGAAGGCGCGCCCGTCGCTCGAAGGCGCGCTGATCGCGATCACGCCAGCAAAGCAGCGGCGCATGTCGATTGCTGCACGTCACTGGCTCAGCACAAATCAATGGGCGATGCGCTGCAGCCTGCGCGGCGATCTCATTGCGGTCGCGCCGTGGCGCATGCCGCGCCATGTGGTCGGCGCGGTCGAACTTCACCTGGATTAGCTCGCCAGCATCAACCGATCCGCGACCGCCTGCGCGGCATCGCCGCTGTCCGAAGG
Source organism: Methylobacteriaceae bacterium (assembly GCA_019242655.1). Classification (GTDB taxonomy): domain Bacteria; phylum Pseudomonadota; class Alphaproteobacteria; order Rhizobiales; family Beijerinckiaceae; genus JAFASC01. Next base: position 1,072 of record JAFAVH010000042.1, on the reverse strand, counting down.
GCCGTAGTTCACGAGCTTGGTTGCGCGGTCGAGCACCTCGCGCATCTTTTCTCCCGCACGCGTGCAGAGGCCGCCGAGGACGTCGGGTTCTGCGTCTCCCTTTGCCTTGTGATGACAACGAATGGCGGCAATGGCGCCGACCGCCATCCGGTCGAGCTCGTCGACAAGCGCTTCGAAGTCGCAGCGGAAGGTCTGGCTCAGCGCAGCGTACGCCTCGAGCGCCGAGCCGCGGCCGGGCAGGATCGAGCGCGTGAAATAATCCTGATAGCCGGTCGGCCGCCACGCGAAGACGTCGTCGATCAGTTCCGGCATCGCCGGCAACTGCTCGATCAGCATCACGATCTCGTTGAAAAGATTTAAGTAATCGTTGGCGAGACCGGAGGCCGGATTGACCAGGGCCGAAGCGCGCGTCGTAAGCGGCGCGTCAGCGTCAGCCGCGCCGGGCCTCTCAAGATTGGAGCCGCTTGAGATCATTTCGGCGCAACCATGCTTCCCCAGGGTAAGCCATTGTAAGGGGCGACCCGTGAACAAAAGCTTGCGCGAATACTAACTGCAATCGCACGAGTGCTGCTTCAACGCAGCTCAGCCGCTGCGGGGCAGCCGTCCCTCGACGGGGTAAGCGGGATCGTTAAAGCCCGGCGTCGAGGGGTGGCCTGCGGCGACTAAGCCGTCCACGAACGCCTCGTCCTCGGCTGTGAAAGTGTGGGTGAGCGCGCCGAGATATTCGGTCAACTGCTCCATCGTCCGTGGCCCGACGACAACCGACGTCACGTATTCGTTGTTCAGTACCCAGTTCAGGGCGAACTGACCCGCAGTCATGCCGTGTGACTCGGCGTGCCCCTTGATCACGCGGGCGAGCCAGAGGGACTCATCGCGCCATTCCGCCTGCATCATGCGCTTGTCGCCTCGGCCGGCGCGGCTGTCTTCGGCCGGCGCGGCTGCTGGCTCGTATTTGCCGGTGAGCACGCCGCGGGCGAGCGGGCTGTAAGGGACGATTCCGAGACCATAGAAGCCGCAAGCGGGCAGATGTTCGACCTCCGGCATGCGGTTCATCGCGTTGTAATAGGGCTGG
>JAFAVH010000381.1 GCA_019242655.1 Methylobacteriaceae bacterium | reverse complement strand
CCGACGACGTGCTCGACCGCGTTAAGGCAAACGGCGGCATCGTCATGCCGACATTCGTGCCGGACTTTATCTCGCAGAAATCACGCGACTGGATGAAGCCGCTGAAGGATGAGCACGGCGCAACACCGCGCGGCGTCGATATGGACGAGGTTGTGCCGGCACGCGAGCGTGAGATCGGTCCGTGGCCGCGTGGAACGCTCTCCGAATATTGCGATCACCTCGATTATTTGCGCGAGAAGATCGGCCCGAACCATCTCGGCATCGGCTCGGATTTTTTCGGCGGCCCGCAGGGAGAAGGCTTGAAAGATGTTGCCTGCTTCCCCGCGATTTTCGCCGAACTAATGCAGCGTGGTTGGCCAGACACCGATTTGGAGAAATTGGCGAGCGGCAATTTCGTGCGTGTTTTTGCGTCGGTGGAGAAGGCGCAAAAGCCTGCGGCCTAGGCTTGTTGCCTAGGAATGCATCATCTAAGACGCGCTGAGGCCGTTTAAGGCCAAGCCTGGGGCGTCTTTCCATGCATCGTTTCAATTGGATCGTTGCCGCGGCCCTCTCCTTCGTTTTGTTTATCAGCGCCGCGTCCGCGGCTACCGGCGCTCCCGCCGAAAGCGGCCACGTCGCCTGGGTGCTGACCGCGTCGGCCCTTGTCCTTTTCATGACGTTGCCCGGCCTCGCGCTCTTCTACGGCGGCCTTGTCCAGGCGAAGAACCTCCTGTCCGTCATCATGCAGTGTTTCGCGATCTGCTGCGTGGTCTCGCTGATCTGGGCGATCTGCGGTTACTCCCTTACATTCGGCGGCACGGGCGCGGTTCTCGGCAATTTCTCGAAAAGCTTTCTTGCCGGTCTCGATCCCGCAGTCGCACCCTCGAACCTGCCCGAAATCGTTGTCGCCGTTTTCCAGATGACGTTCGCCATCATCACCCCGGCCTTGATCATCGGCGCGTTTCCTGAGCGCGTCACGTTTCCGTTCGTGCTCGCCTTCACCGCGCTCTGGCTGATCATTGTGTACATTCCCGTCGCGCATTGGGTTTGGGGCGCCGGATGGCTCGCCTCGCTTGGCACACTCGATTTCGCCGGTGGCATCGTCGTGCACACGACGGCGGGTGTGTCCGCGCTCGTCGCAGCGATCCTCATCGGCAAGCGGCGCGGCTTTCCCGCGCATTTCGAGCCGCCACACCGGCCTGGCATGACCATGGCGGGCGCCGGAATGCTCTGGGTCGGGTGGTTCGGCTTTAACGGCGGCAGCGCGCTTGCCGCGGATGCGGGCGCGGCGTCGGCGATCATGTCGACGCATCTTGCGGCCTGCGCCGGCGCACTGGCTTGGATCGCGATCGAATGGGTGAGAAGCGGCAAGCCGACCTGTATCGGTATCGTCACTGGCTGCGTCGCCGGACTCGCGACGATTACGCCGGCTGCCGGCTACGTGCATCCTGCTTCGGCCATCCTCATCGGCGCGCTCGGCGGCACGATTTGCTTCTTTGCGACGGTCCATGTGAAACAGCGCCTTGTCATCGACGATTCGCTTGACGTGTTCGCCGTGCACGGCGTCGGCGGAATGCTTGGCTCGGTCTTGATGAGCGTGTTTGCGGCGGCGGCATTGGGCGGCGTTGGATTTGCAGACGGCATGAACTTTCCGCGCCAGCTCGGCGCACAAGTGCTGGCGATTTTAGTCACTGCCTTATGGTCGGCGGGCGTGACCTTCACGCTTGTGTGCGGTCTGCGTGCGGTTACCGGCCTGCGTGTCGACGCCGAGCAGGAATTCGACGGCCTCGACTTCTCGACGCATGGCGAGCGCGCCTACGATTACGCGGGGTGATGCAACTCGTCCGAGGGATTCGCGCCGCCGCGGCTAACGCCATATTTCAATGTTGTGGCTCGTGATCGATCATTTTCACTTCCTTGTCGGGCACGAAAATTATGTGCTGATTGCCTGCATCGAAAAACAGGTATCCTCGCGACAGACTTGTGATCAAGTGGAGCGTGCGTGGCTGGCTCTCGCCATTCAAGAGAACGCTGAAATGCCGCTGATTGCGTGCAGCGCCTCCAAAGTAAAGGCCCAAGAACGCAAATCCCAGAAGGAAAAAGCACAGTGAGGGAATGAGACGGTGAAGGTGAAGAGCATGCTGGGGACGGGCCATGTTCAATGAGATGACGGGGATCAAAATGATCATCCCTACGAAGAAGATAAACGCTGATGACAGTTCGTACTTGTTGGCGGCGAGCATGAACCATACGGCAAGCGGCGTTATTATCGCGGTGACAATGGTTTGGGCATCTATCGGAGCTAAGGGCTGATTAAGGCGCCTGCTTAGTTCCGCGGTGAGGAGCCCAAATCCGCAGAAAATCAAGAACATCTGTTGCGATATGTTGAAAGCGAACTGCAACACATCTGAGTATTGGAGGAATTGCGTTAGATGATAGCTCGAGACGTTATCAAAGGCTGCGAAGTACCCGAACATAAAGGCTGAGGAGATTGCGGCAATGGCAAGACTCAGCAGAGCGGTAGCGACGGCGAAATTCTTGACGATCAGGTCTGGTGTGAGAGTTGGTCTTATGTCTTGCCGTTCGGCTTGCCCCGTTTCGATGTCCATTGGGCATCCCCTGCGTTCTCGGGTAATGCTACAATAAAGTCACACGCCGTCTTGTACGACACATTACTTTGGCGCCGTTTTGTTTCATCCAAATTTATTGTTCTTCGGAAAGCCCTTCGGCGGCAGGCGGCCGGCATCGGCGCGGTTGCCCATCCAGTCGCGCAATTCGCTCTTCAAAACTGTGAACGTGCGTTTTGCCGAATCCTGCCAGGTCAAACCCTCGCGCAATTCGAAGACGCGCGCGTCGGAGAGACCGCCATCCTTGTAGCGCTGCAGCCGCACGCCTTTGCCTCTCGGCATTTCCGGCACCTGCGCGAGCGGGAAGACCAGCATCTTGCGGTTCTCGCCGATCGTCGCGACGTGATCGCCTTCAGCCAGCACGATGACGCTGGCTTTCGCCGGCGCGTCGACATTGATCAGCGCTTTGCCCTTGCGCGTGCCACCGATCATCTCGTCCTGCGCGGCGACAAACCCGCGGCCGTCGCTCGATGCGACTAGCATTTTTGCGCCGGCGCGATACGGAAACGCCGCGGCGATCTCGGCGTCCTGATCGATATCGACCATAAGCTTGATCGGCTCGCCGTGACCGCGTCCGCCAGGTAGCTTCGCAGCCTCGAGCGTGTAAATCTTGCCGCTCGTTGCCAGCACAAGAATCTTCGACGTCGTTTCGGCGAAGAAACTCGTCAAGAGCGCGTCGTCGCCCTTGAATTGCAGGCCGGACACGTCCTCGACGTTGCCCTTCAGCGCGCGTATCCAGCCCTTTTGCGAAACGACGATCGTGACCGGCTCACGCTCGACCAGAAGCTCCGTGAGATCCACATCCGCGGTCTCAGGCGCCTGCTCGAACGTCGTTCGGCGTTTGCCGATTTTCGTGTTCAGGCCGTACGTCTTTTTCAGCTCGCGGATTTGCCAGGCGATCGTCTTCCATTGCAAGCTCTCGCTTGCAATGAGCTTCTCGACCTCGCCCTTTTCTTCCGTAAGCTCGGCGTGCTCCTTGCGCAATTCCATCTCTTCGAGACGGCGCAGGCTGCGCAACCTTGTGTCGAGAATGTAATTTACCTGCATCTCGGAGAGATCGAAGATCATGCGCAGCACGTCTTTCGGCTCGTCCTCTTCGCGGATGATGCGGATCACCTCATCGAGATTGAGGAAGACGACGATCATGCCGGCGAGCACTTCGAGCCGGCGCTCGATCTCGCCCAGGCGGAATTTCGAGCGCCGCACCAGGACGACGCGGCGGTGATCGATCCATTGCGTCAAGGCTTCCGGCAGCGACACGACCCGCGGAATGACGCCATCGACGAGCACGTTGAGGTTCAGCGCGAAGCGCGCCTCGAGTTCCGTCAGCCGGAACAAGGATTCCATCATCACAGCCGGATCGATCGTGCGCGCGCGCGGCTCGACGACGATGCGTATGTCTTCGGCTGACTCGTCGCGGATATCGGCGATCAACGGCAGCTTCTTGTCGTTGAACAGCTCGGCAATCTTCTCGATGAGTCGCCCCTTTTGTACGCCGTAAGGGATCTCGGTGATGACGGCATTCCACATGCCGCGGCCGCCTTCCTCCTTCATCCAGCGCGCGCGCAGGCGGAAGGCGCCGCGGCCGGTACTATAGGCCTCGGCGATTGCCCCGGGCGGATCGACGATGATGCCGCCGGTCGGGAAATCCGGGCCCGGCACGAAGGTCATGAGCTGCTGCGCCGTCGCGTTGCGATGGCCGATCAGGTAGAGCGCCGCATCGCAGAGTTCGGCCACGTTGTGCGGCGGGATCAAGGTCGCCATGCCGACGGCGATGCCCTGCGCGCCGTTGGCAAGCAGGTTTGGGAAGGCGGCGGGGAGGACGACCGGCTCTTTCTCGTCGCCGGAATAGTTCTCGCGGAAGTCGATCGCGTCCTCGTCGATCCCCTCGAGGAGGAGACCGGCGACGTCGGTCATCCGCGCTTCGGTGTAGCGGTAGGCGGCCGCGGCGTCGCCATCGACGTTGCCGAAATTGCCCTGCCCGTCGACGAGCGGGTAACGCGAGACGAAATCCTGGGCGAGACGCACCAGCGCGTCGTAGATCGCCTGGTCGCCGTGGGGATGGAACGAGCCCATCACGTCGCCGACGATTTTCGCGCATTTCTTGAAGGCAGCGCCGGGATCGAGGCGGAGCACCTGCATGCCGTAGAGGATGCGGCGATGGACGGGCTTCAGCCCGTCGCGGGCATCCGGCAGCGCCCGGCCCATGATGGTTGAGAGGGCGTAAGCGAGGTAGCGCTCTTCGAGCGCGGTGCGCAGATTGACGGGCTGAAGCTCGCCGCCTGCAGGAGGCGCAGGAGGCGGAGGCACGTTTTTTCCCATGGCAAGTGGCTATCGCGGCCCTTGAGTCGGAGCAAGCAAGCCGCCGCGATCTCGCCACAGCGCGGCCCCGCGGCGCCACGGAGGCGTGTCTCGTCTGCACTAGCGGTAACGCAATGCGCAAAATAGAAGGCGCGGGCTGGAACCTTAGCCGTACCAGAGCAATTCCGACTGTGTGAAATGGCACAGCTTCCCGGCCGCGGATGTGGTCACGTGTCGGACAGTGGGTTTGGTGGGATCGGGCAGGACGAGATGACGAAAACTTTCACTTTTTTGGGACTTCTCGTCGCCGGGATGCTTGTCACCGCAACCTTTCTAGGCGTGCCGGGGCCCTCCGTCTTGCAAGCGCAGGAAGATCAGCGGGTCGAGGCAACCGATAACGGCGGGACCTGCCGTATGGTCGAGGTCGCCCTGGATGAGGGCTACGGCATCAGCCGCAGCGTCACGCGTACGGACTGCTCAGCTCTCCGGTAACATCGCTTTTTTGTTGCAGTGCGGCATAGCGCCGCGTATATCCGATTACCGCGTTTTTAGCGCATTTCCGTGCCATTAGCCCGCACGTCTAAATCGATATGGATTCGAAATGTCTTTGAAGCTTTTCAGCATTGGCAGTCTTGCCGCGATTGCAACTGGTGCAGGCTTTTTCGCGATACAAACCGTCGGACACGCGAATAGCGGCGTGAGCGCCCGCATCGAGCACACCGAGACCCTCTCGGACCTCGCTGCAGCCCCTGTGCAGATCGATTTGCCCGCCGGCTGGTCGAAAGTACGTGCGCCACGCGGTGACGGCACGCTGTATTCGCTTCGATGCGATGCCAAGGGCTGCATTCCCGGTATTTCGGCGACGGTGACCTGCATTTCGGCGGATGGTGCGCATGAGGGCGCTGCAGGCAAATTGGCGGCGCTTGCGAGTGAGCGGCCGACGACTCGCGCGAGCAGCGAGGCGGCAACGTCCGCCGCATCCGTTCTGACCGTTGGCGGTCGCGAGTTCCATGAGCGTAGCACAGTCCTGAACAACGGACGTTATGTGCTGACCGCCGCAACCCGCGTTGGCGATAATTTCTGCGGGCTTGATCTCACCGGACCGCGCAGCGAAGGCGCGCGGCTGGATCTGACGATCAGGTCGATGCTGTCGCGACTGCGCTTTTCCTAAACGCTCTCTCCGCTTCGGCCTGAAACGCGCCACGCGAGGCGTTCATCGCCAATCCGCGCGGCACGAGCACATCGCGCGTGAGAAAATGCTCAAGCAGACGAAACGCGTCGCCGAGTTGACCGGCATCGGCCTCCTCTTCCTCCTGCAAAAGGAAGGGCGGCAACGGC
>JAFAVH010000291.1 GCA_019242655.1 Methylobacteriaceae bacterium | reverse complement strand
AGATGAACAGCCAGACCAGCGGGCGCACAAGCGCAGAGATGAAGCGCTCGCGCTGGTGCAGGAAACGCAGACCTTCGCGCCAGATGATTCCCGCCATGCAGATTGCATATTGGCGGAGGCCAAGATGAGCGCGAGCAAGCGCGCCGGGAACCGCCGTGGCGGGAGAGGTCATGCCTCGACCTCGCTTCGCTCGGCGGCGATGATCCGCTCGAAAGCGCCGGCGACATTTGATGCGCCCGCTTCTCTTACGAGATCACCGGCAATGCCTTTGGCGAGCACGCGGCCGCGATGCAGGATGATGAGATCGTCGCTATCATCAACCTCGTCGATCAGATGCGTCGTCCACAGGACTCCGATATTTTCATCGGCCACGAGTTCGCGCACGTATCGCAAGATGCTTTTGCGCGCGTTCACGTCGAGGCCGACGGTCGGCTCGTCGAGGAGCAGGAGCGAGGGTCGGTGCAGAAGCGCACGGGCAATCTCGATGCGGCGCATCTGGCCGCCGGAGAGCACGCGCACTTTGTCCTGCGCGCGATCGCGCATTTGCGTGCGCGCCAGCGTTTCCTCGGCGAGTTCCCGGCCCTCGCGGCCGCCGATGCCATGCAGCGATGCGTGGTACAAGAGGTTCTGCATGACGGTGAGATCGAAATCGAGCGTACGCGCTTGAAAGACGACGCCGAGCCGGCTTAAGGCTTGCGCCGGGTCACGCGCGACATCGAAGCCGAGGACGGCAATCGCACCGCTTTGCGTCGCGTAGAGCCGCGTCACCAGCGAGAACAGCGTCGTCTTGCCGGCGCCGTTCAATCCGAGAAGTACGGCGAACGTGCCCTGCTGCACATCGAAGCTGACATGGTCGAGGGCGCGCCGCTCGCGATAGGAATGACTGACGTCTTCGATCAACAGCGCGGGCGTTTTGAGTGCGGTATCCGCTTGCGTGCCGCGCAGCTCTGGCGACACGGTCATTGTGGTGACACGGCGACGCCCCACGGGAAGGAGCCGACCGGAATCGACTTCACCACTTTTAGCCCCGCTACGTCGATCACCGAGACATCATTCGAAACACCGTTCGTCGAGAGCAGATATTTCTCATCCGGCGTGAAGGCGAGCTGCCAGACGCGTTGGCCGACCAAAAGATATTTCGTCACCTGCTTGGTTGCCGTATCGATCACGGCGACACGGTTCGCCGGGCCGAGCGCGGCAAACGCCGTCTTGCCGTCGCGCGAAATGCGAATGCCGACCGGCTGGATCGCCTCTTTCGGCAGACCTGGAATGGCAAACCCGATCTTTTGCTTTACTGCGTGCTTCATCGGATCGATGACGCTGATCGTGCCACCGACTTCGGCCGAGACCCATAGCTCCGAACCGTCGGACGTAAACTGCGCAAACCGCGGGCGCGCATCGACGAGGATGTTGGCAATGATCTCCTTCTTTTGCGGATCGATCAGATGCGCCATGTTGGTCGTCTCGGACGTGTTGACGAGAATTTTACCGTCGGGGCTCAGCGCCATGCCCTCGGGCTCGACGCCGACGGGAATCTCGCCGAGGACCTTGCGCGTATTGACGTCGATCATGGTGACAAGATTGTCGTTCTCGTTGGAGAGATAAACGAGCTTCCCGTCGGAACTGAGGATCAAGAGTTCGGGATCCGGGCCGGACGGCAAGTCGCCGATAATCTGCAACGTTTTCGTATCGATGATGTTGATCGTGTCGTCGTCGCCGGCGCAGATGAAAATCTGCGTGCCCTCCTTGTTGACGACGATACCGCGCGGCCGCTGGCCAACTTTTGCCGTCTTCACCACTTCCAGCTTGTCGAGATCGATGACGCTGATCGAATTGCCCTTCTCGTTGGTGACATAGGCCATGGTGGCGCGCGCGGGCACACTCGCGCCGAGCGAGCTCGCCCCAAGAAGCAATCCAACTAACGCAGCACGCATTTCGTTTCCGGCTTGTCGTATCCGAGTGTGTCAAGCTCGGATGTCTGATGCAGGAAGCCCTCTTGTGGCGACACCGATACGATCGTGCGCCCATCGCCGAGCAGGATCGGCTGGCGCACCTGCAGATTCCACGACCGTAGCGTCAGGCGCTGGCCTTTGAAAGCCGCCAAAGAGAAATCCGGACCGACGAGAAATTCGCGCAATTTTGCGGAATCGTTCGACTGCGTGCGCGTCGCCGCTTCGCCGATCATGCGCATGGCCATCCAGGCCTGATTGTCGCGCGCATTCATCGTGCGTTTGAACAAACGATAGAAACGGTTCTGCAATTGCGCCGCGCCCCATTGCTCGTGCGTCGCATCCCAGCTTGTCGGCTTCAGCCCGCCGGAGCCGGCGACCGGCCTCGCGTCCCAAGTGCGATACGGAAGATAACCGGCGAAGACATCGTTCTCGTCGGCCGCGACAAGAACGTCGTAAGCCGGCACGTTCTGCGTCAGTACCGGCATTTGGCGCTGCGTCTGCACGCTGCCCGAATCGGAGCGGCGACCGCCGCCCGTGTCCTGATAAAGCCGCTCCGCGACAATCTTTGCACCGAACTTCTTCGCCGAGCGCCGGATCGCATCGGCATAAAGCGTGTCTTCAGGGTGCGAGCCGAAAACAAGGAACCAGCGCCGCCATTGTTTCCAGACGAGATATTCGGCAAGTCCGTCCGCCAGCATCGAGCGGGTCGGCGCCGTGTGAAACACATTGGCACGGCAATCTTCTTCACGCAGACGATCGTCGGGCGCGCTTGCATTGAACAGAATCGTACTCGTTTGCTTGCCTGCATCGGCTGCCGCAAGTAGCTGCGCGGCTGTCAAATCGGCGATGATCAGATGGATGTCATCCGCTGCAAACGCGCGCACCGCCTCGGCAGCGTCTTCTCCCTCAGCAAGCTTGCGATCTTTGAGGGTGAATTCCTGGTTGGTGAATTTGCCTGTCGTATTGTTGTCCGATCGGCCGAGTTCGGCGCCGGCGACAAAGTCATCGCCTGCGGGAATATCGAGAATGGAGATCGTCTCTCTCGAATGCGCGACACGCAGCACGCCAACGGCGATCGAGATTGCCGGCGTTTGCGCAGGCTGCGCGAAGCTCGTTCCCGCGATGCATGTGGAGAACGCAACAGCGAGGATATGCGCGCGCGGATGCATCGCGAACAGCATCGCACTCACATGCACCGAAAGCGAGCGGCGATCAATGTGAGCCGATAGGCTACGCAGCCCCTTTGAGTGTCGCAGACGGCGCCTCGGTCGGCATCGTCATGACCTCGTCCTGCGCGTCCGCATCGAATGCGGTCAGCTCGCGGATCATCCGCACCGCCTCGCCAAACCGCGTGGCGCATTTGTCGGGTTGCGCCGCCTGACACAATTGCTGCAGCCGGCCGGAATTCTCGCCCATCGTCCAAAAACAGGCGATGACTTTCAGGCGCGGAAAGCGGCGGCGAAGCCGGCGAATGCCGTACCGCACCTGCGCCTGACCGATCTCCGAATCGAGATAGGACAGGCAGATCACGTCGGTATTGGCAGCGTCGAGCCGCATCAGGCCGGCAGGGCTGAGCGCCGCCGCCTCCTCGATCCGCGCCGAAATGCCAGCTTCGGTCTGCAGAAGATGCGCGAGCAGCGCCGCCCCCGCTTGGTCGAGCGGCGTGCGCGCGCCGACGCAAATGACCGAGAGCGGCGGACGTTCCTGCGGCTTGCGCTCGTCTTCACCTTCCGTCGGGAAATCGGGATTGCCGTCGTGTTCCAGGTCCTCGACAAGCTCGTCGATCGTCTCTCGAATGCGTTCCTGCCGGCTGTCTTCCAGTGCGCCGCGGCGCACATCGGCCTGCGCCATGAGCAGCGCTTCCAGCGCGACCTCGTCGTAATATTCGGCGAGCGGCCGCTCTTTGACGAAATCCTCCGCCTGCTCGGCAATTTCAGACGCGTCGCCCGCGAGCAGACGCTGATAGAAGCTCTCGACCGGCGTCAGGGCCGGAGCGTCGCTCAAGAGCACGTCAAGGAATTCCAGCCGTTGCACATGCCGGCCGAGCACGACGAGGCAAACGGTGAGCGGCGTTGCCAGCAAAAGGCCAACGGGACCCCAAAGCCAAGTCCAGAAGGTTGCCGAGATCACGACAGCGATGGGCGAGATGCCGGTTTGATGTCCGTAAAGCAGTGGCTCTATGACCTGACCGACGATTGGCTCGCAGATCAAAAACAGAGCTGCGACTTCGAGCACCATCGTCCAGCCGGGCGCGACGGCAGCCGCAAGCGCGAGCGGCACCGCGGCTGAAATGAACGAGCCCACATAGGGCACAAAGCGCATCATGCCGGCGAGCGCGCCGCAGACCAATGGGCTCGGCACACCGATCAGCCAAAGACCGCACCCGATGATGATGCCGAAGCTTGCATTGAGCATCGTCTGGAAAAGAAAATACCGGCTCAATCGCCGCGCGGCGTCGTTCATCGCCGCCGTCGTGCGCGTCAAGTCGCTCGAACCGGCGAGCCGGATAAAGCGGTCGCGCAAATCCTCGCGCTGAAACAAGATGAAGACCACGAAGATCAGGACAATGCCGGCCGTCGCCAGCGGCTCGAACACCGTGCCCGCAATGGTCTGCAGCCGATCAAGCGAGAAAGGATCTGAAGAGACTATCTCGACCGGAAGCGGCTGCGGCCGCTGTTGCAGCATGGACGACCGTTCCGTGGGCGCGGCCACGGCGGGCTTGCCTGTTTCCGGCTCCGCCTGACTGATTTGGCCGCTGATATTTTTGATCACTTCGGCTGCTCGTTCCAACGAGCCGCTGCCGGTCGTCAGCTGCTTTATCGACGCGATCTTGCGGGTGATCGTCGTCTCGTAATTCGGCAGCTCTTTCGTGAGGTCGGCCATTTGCTGCGCGACGATCGTTGCGAGCCCGGCGAGCAACGAGAAGGCGAAAAGGACGACAAGGCCGACGGACACGACGCGCGGCAGGCGCCAGCGCCTTAATAGTCGCACGAGCGGCGCCAGCACGAAGCTCAAGAGGATGGCGATGGCGATCGGGATGAAGACGGCGCGCCCGACATAAAGCGCGGCCACCGCCAGCGTGAGCGTGAAGAGGGTAACGGCCCTGTCGATGAGCTCGGCTTGGTTAAGCGGGGCGGCGACGCGGGGCGACGGAGATTTTAGAAAGTCGCTCATCCCTTTGAACTTTTAGACTTTGCCGGACGTGGCCGGATAACCAGCCCCTGCTCCGGCGGTTCCGTCGCCGGCCGGCGTGTGGCGTATCGGCTGGAGTG
>JAFAVH010000074.1 GCA_019242655.1 Methylobacteriaceae bacterium | reverse complement strand
GATGCTCGACCGCCTGCTTTCCACCCATCTGCTGCCAGGCGAGACGGCGCGCCCGCCACGCCTCATCGAGGCGATGCGTTATGCTGCCCTCGGCGGCGGCAAGCGCCTGCGGCCGTTCCTCGTCGTCGAAACGTCCCGCCTGTTCGGCGTCGAGGACGAGGGCGTGCTGCGCACCGGCGCGGCGCTCGAGATGATCCACTGCTATTCGCTGGTCCACGACGACCTTCCGGCGATGGACGACGACGATCTGCGCCGTGGCCGCCCAACCGCGCATCGCGCCTTCGATGAGGCGACGGCCATCCTCGCCGGCGATGCGCTACTCACCTATGCCTTCGATGTCGTTGCCGATCCGGAGACGCATGCCGATCCCGCAATCCGTTCGAACCTCGTGCTGAAACTGGCGCGCGCGGCCGGGCTCGGCGGTATGGTTGGCGGCCAGGTTCTCGACCTCGCGGCGGAAGAAAAATCCGAGAAGCATACGGAAGCAGCCGTGCGGCAATTGCAGGCGATGAAGACCGGCGCGTTGCTTTTGCATGGAGTTGAAGCCGGAGCCATTCTCGGCCGCGCCGACAATAAGCAGAGCGCGGCTTTGTCGCGCTATGGCGCCGCACTCGGGGCGGCGTTCCAGGTCGCGGACGACATTCTGGATGAAGAGGGCGATGAAGCCGCGCTCGGCAAACGTGCGGGAAAGGATGCCGGACGCAACAAGGCAACCCTTGTTGCCGCACTCGGGATGGACGCGGCCCGCAAACGCCGCGACACGCTTGCCGAAGAGGCGATCGCCGCGCTGAAGGATGGTGGGTTCGGCGCACGCGGCGCCGTTCTGGCAGAAGCCGCGCATTTCACGGTCGAGCGGCGGAATTGACGCGTGTACATTCTGAGAGCGCGCTGCCGATGCGCCTCATTCAGGCGCGCCCACGGCTTTTCATCTGCATTGCGATCGGAATTACGGTCACGCTCATTCAGCCGCACGCGTGGCAGCTCGTCACGCGCCTCCTGATCGCTTGGAACAGCGCGGTCATTCTTTACCTCATTCTCGGCGCGGGCATGATGATGCACGCCGACAAGCTCTCGATCCGCCGCCGCGCACAGCTGACCGACGACGGCAGGTATGCCTTTCTCGGACTGTCCATCCTCGCGGCAATCGCCTCGTTCGCCGCGATCGTGTTCGAACTCGCAGGCGTGAAGGACCTCACGGGCTCCGACAAAGCAGCTCATGTCGCGCTTGTCGCGGCAACGATCGTCAGCTCATGGTTCTTCGTGCATCTGACATTCACGCTGCACTACGCGCACGAATATTTTGCCGACGAACTCAGGACGCCAGACCCCACCGACGTACGCGGCGGCTTGATCTTTCCCGGCAAAAACGAGGAGCCGCGCTACATCGATTTCCTGTATTTCTCGTACATTATCGGCGTTGCATCGCAGACCGCCGATGTCGCGACATCGTCCCGTACGATGCGCGCGCTGGCGCTCGTGCACGGTATCGTGTCGTTTTTCTTCAACACGACGATTCTTGCGCTGACGATCAATATCGCCGCGAGCTTGCTGTAAGCGCCCTAGCGCTCCAGTCCCGCCATCGCCTCCAAGACCGCGCAGACCGATCCCGTGTCTTGCCCGCCATAGCCCATCGATTTCGCCGCGGAATAGAGTGCGAGCGTCGCGTCGAAAGTCGGCAGCGGCACGCCGAGCTCGCCGGCATAGCCGCCGATCACATCGAGATCCTTTTTCCAGGTGGTGATGCGCATTGTCGGCGGATCGTATTTCTTCTGCGCCATCAGCGGCGCACGCAATTCGAAGACGCGCGAATTGCCGGCGCCGGAGCTGATCACCTCGATGATCGTCTGCGGATCGAGGCCGGATTTCATGCCGAGCACCAACGCTTCGGCGGTCGCGACGTTGTGCACGGCGACGAGATGATTGGCGACATATTTCATCTTGCTGCCGTTGCCGAACTCGCCGAGATCGGCGGTCTTGCGCGAAAAATCGGCAAAGACCGGACGGCATTTGTCGATTGCAGCGCCGTCGCCGCTGGCAAAGACGACGAGATCGCCTGTCTGCGCCTGCGCGCCGGTCCCGCTCAACGGGCAATCCAGCCCCATATGTCCGGCTGCTAGGAGCGCATCGCGCATGGCGAATTTGTCGGCGAGTGCGAGCGTCGACAGCTCGACAACGATGCGTTTCGGCGCCTTCGCCGCGACGATCTCGGCGACAACGGCGCGAACCGCCGCCGGGCTTGGCAGGCTCATCAGAATGATTTCGGCTGCCGTCGCGACACCCGCGCTGTTTGCGGCAACTTCCACCCCGTTCTGGCGCGCCCCTTCGCAGCGCTCCGGATCGGTATCGAAGCCGACGACATGCCAGCCTTTGGCGGCGAGGTTGCGCGCGATCGCGCCGCCCATGATCCCGAGCCCGATCATTCCAACCTGCTTCATCGACGCCCTCGCAAAATTTGACGGATCGCAAAGCGCGCCATTTGTCGTGCGCAGTCAAATGAGCGGCAGGTGGCGGCAGCCGATATCGCGGAGGCAAAGCCAATCCTCTCAACCCAGCTCCGAGGTCAGCGGCCACCCGCTAAGCCGAAGCTTGGCGCGTCGAAAAGCCATGATCGGCGGGCCTGAGATTTGTCCGCAGGACGCGCTTCTCTTATAAGGCCGGGCATCCGGGCACGAGCGGCGCGGAAATTGAGGATATATGCCCTGGAGTGATCAAGGCGGCGGACCCTGGAAGCCGAATAATCAAAGTCCATGGGGTCAGGGCCCGTGGGGCCAGGGACCGGGCGGCTCGACGCCACCAAATCTCGAAGAGCTGCTGCGGCGAAGCCAGGACCGGCTGCGCAACATCCTGCCGTCGGGCTTTGGCGGGCGCGGCATCCTATGGCTGGCGCTGATCGCGCTGCTTGCGTGGGCCTGCAGCGGCTTCTACACGGTCGGCCCAAACGAGGTCGGCCTGAACCTGATCTTCGGCCGCTACACCGGCAAGACTTCCGCCGGCCTTAACTACAACATGCCCTATCCGATCGGCACGGTGCAGAAACTCAAAGTCACCGACCGCAACTCGACCGACGTCGGCTCGAAATACGTGCTGAGCGGGCGCACCAACCCCACTCAGATTGACGTGCCGGACGAGAGCCTGATGCTGACGGGCGATGAGAATATCGCCGACGTGAAATTCCGCGTCATCTGGCAGATCGACCCGGTGCGTCCGGAAGACTACGCCTTCAATGTACGCAATCAGGAAGAAACGGTGAAAGCCGTCGCGGAAAGCGCGATGCGCGAGATCGTCGGTCGCTCGCAAATCCAGAAGATTCTGACCGCCGAGCGCAAAGTCATCGAGCCGGCGGCGCAGGAACTCATGCAGCGCGTGCTCAACGAATACAGGGCCGGCGTGCTGGTGCTGCAAGTGCAGCTTCTCTCGGTCGATCCGCCGGCGTCGGTCATCTCGGCTTTCCGCGACGTTACCGCCGCGCAGCAGGATTTGCAGCGCCTGCGCAACGAAGCCGATGCCTATGCCAACCGGGTCGTGCCGGAGGCGCGCGGCGCTGCGGCACGCATCATCCAGGAGGCGGAAGCCTACCGCGAGCAAACGGTCGCCGAAGCACGCGGCCAAACTTCGCGCTTCCTGCAAATTTACGAGCAATATAAGCGCGCCCCGGACGTTACGCGCGAACGGCTCTATCTGGAGACGATGGAGCGCGTGCTCGGGGCGGCGGATAAAGTGATAATCGATCAGCCGAACGGACAGGGTGTTGTCCCATATCTGCCGCTGGATGAGCTGAACAAGCCCGCGCAGCCTACGCAGGGAGCACGCCGATGAGGAACGTGCTCGGACTTGTGCTCGTCGGCATCGCCGTGGTGGTGCTGATCATCATCGGCAGCGCCACGTTCGAAGTGAGGCAGACCGAGCAAGCGTTGGTTTTGCGCTTTGGCGAACCGGTGGCGGGGCGCGGCCTCATCACTCAACCCGGCCTGCACTTCAAGATTCCGTTCGTCGAAACCGTCGTTCTCCTCGACAACCGCATCCTCGATCTGGAAAGCCCGAAACAGGAAGTGCTCGCTTCCGACAATCAGCGCATCGAGGTCGACGCTTTCGTGCGCTATCGCATCGTCGATGCGCTGCGCTTCTATCAGACCGTCGGCACGGTCGACCGGGCCAACAATCAGCTCGCGTCGGTGTTGAATTCCGCCGTCCGCCGCGTGCTTGGTGAAGCAACCCAGACGCAGATCGTGCGCGACGATCGCGCCAATCTGATGCGCCGCATCCGAGAACAGGTGAATACGGAAGGCACCCGCTTCGGCGTGAGCATCGTCGATGCGCGTATCCGGCGCGCCGACCTGCCGCGCGAAATCTCGGAAAAGGTCTACAGCCGCATGCAAACCGAGCGTGCGCGCGAAGCCGCCGAATATCGCGCGCAAGGCTCGGAACAGGCGCAGAAGATCACCGCGAAGGCCGATCGCGACGTGATCGTGCTGCGCGCCAGCGCGCAACAGCAGGCAGACCAAGTCCGCGGCCAGGGCGACGCCGAGCGCAACCGCATCTTTGCCGAAGCCTACGGACAGGATCCAAGCTTCTTCACCTTCTATCGCTCGATGCAGGCTTACGACGCGGCGTTCAAGGCGCGCGACACGCGCTTCGTAACCGCGCCGAATTCCGATTTCTTCCGCTATTTCGGCAGCGCCGTGGGACGCCCCGTGCCAACGCCGGCACAGCCGAACGCCACCGGGGGCGCGTCTGCTCAGCGCTGATGAGCCGGCGCTAACGAGGGGTGTGCCGGCCTGCCTAGCCGGGCGTTGACCTGCGCCCGAACCATTTACTCGATTGGCCGCCCATTGATCGCGGCGGCGCAGGAGGATGATTGATGCCACCCGTCCAAGCTCTCCTTACACGCCGTAAGCTGCGGCACTCGATCGGCGCCGTGGCGCTTGCGGCGGTGCTCGGAATCGGCGCAGTTCCGCTTGTGTCCTTCGACGCCGCGCCCGCCTTTGCCCGCGGCCCGGAATCGCTCGCCGATCTCGCCGATCAAGTCAGCGGCGCTGTCGTCAATATTTCGGCGACGCAGATGGTGGAAGACAAGCGCGCCAGCAACGCGCCGCAACTTCAGCCCGGCACACCGTTCGACGATCTCTTCGAAGAGTTCTTCAAACGCCGGCAGCAGCAGGGTGGCGGCGACGATAGTCCGCGCCAACAGCAGCGCCGCTCGAATTCGCTTGGCTCCGGATTCGTCATCGACTCCTCCGGCATCGTGATCACTAACAATCACGTCATCGCCGACGCCAATGAGGTGACGGTGATCTTCACCGATGGACAGAAGCTGAAAGCCGAGATCGTCGGCAAGGACACCAAGGTCGACGTGGCGGTGCTGCGGGTGAAGCCCGACAAGCCGCTGAAGGCGGTGAAATTCGGCGATAGCGACAAGTCACGCGTTGGCGATTGGGTGATGGCCGTCGGCAATCCCTTCGGCCTCGTCGGCTCGGTGACAGCCGGCATCGTCTCGGCACGCAATCGCAATATCGAGAGTGGACCTTACGACAATTACATCCAGACGGACGCATCGATCAACAAAGGCAATTCGGGTGGACCGCTGTTCAACATGGACGGCGACGTGATCGGCATCAATACCGCGATCCTGTCGCCGTCAGGCGGCTCGATCGGCATCGGATTTGCGACGCCGGCCAACACCGTGCAGCCGATCATCGATCAGCTGCAGAAATTCGGCGAGACACGCCGCGGCTGGCTCGGCGTGCGTATCCAGAACATCGACGATGCGATTGCCGAGAACCTCAACCTCGGTTCCGTTCGCGGCGCGCTCGTCGCCGGCGTCGACGACAAGGGTCCGGCGAAGCCAGCGGGGCTGAAGACCGGCGACGTCATCACGAAATTCGACAGCCGCGATGTCAAAGAATCGCGCGATCTGCCGAAGCTCGTCGCTTCCACGCCGGTCGGTAAGGATGTCCCGGTGACCGTCATCCGCGACGGCAAAGAGGTGACCTTGAACGTCAAGCTCGGACGCCTCGAGGACGGTGAGAAACAGGCATCGCTCGACAATTCGAAGAACGATGCGACGAAGGGCGGCGCTGCGGTCAGCCCGGTGCAGAAGGCGCTCGGCCTCGAATTCTCAGGGCTGAACGATGAGCTGCGGAAGAAATACTCGATCCGCGAGAGCGTGAAATCCGGCGTCGTCGTGACCAGCGTGGAGCCGCGCTCGAACGCCGCGGATAAGCGCATCCAACCGGGCGAAGTGATCGTCGAGATCAATCAAGAACCGGTCGCGCAGCCCGCAGATGTGACGAAGAAGCTCAAGGCGCTGAAGGATTCCGGCAAAAAGAGCGCACTTCTGCTCGTTGCCGGATTGCAGGGCGACGTGCATTTCGTCGCGCTGCCGATCGACTGACTTGCGGCGCTACGGACATATTGCTTTGGCGCCAACGCCGCACTTCCATCGGTTCAACGTGCCGTTCGTTTCGCGAACGGCACGTTCGACCTCCTGCGTCTGACATAGGCGGTAGGCGGCAACAGAATTGACGTAACGATTCATGTCGTCCTGACACTTGTCGATGTCCGCCTGCGACGCGTAA
>JAFAVH010000044.1 GCA_019242655.1 Methylobacteriaceae bacterium | reverse complement strand
TTCAGATAAAGTTCGAGGATCTGATCCTTTGAATATTTGTGCTCGAGCCAGAGCGCGAGAATCGCCTCCTGGATTTTCCGCGACAGCGTGCGTTCCTGCGTCAGGAACAGGTTTTTGGCGAGCTGTTGCGTGAGCGTCGAGCCGCCTTCCATTCCGCCGCGGCGCGTGACGTTGCGTGCGACCGCGCGCAGAATGCCGAGCGGATCGAGCCCCCAATGCGAATAGAAGCGCCGGTCCTCGATCGCGATGAATGCTTTCGGCGTGTAGGCGGGGAGTTCGGCAAGATGGATCGCCGCGCCGCCGGTATCGCCGCGATTGGCGACGAGCGCGCCGTCAGCGCCGAGGATCGCGATATTCGGCGGCCGTTTCGGCACCGCGAGCTGATCGATCGGCGGCAGTTTCGACGCGTGATAGGCAAAGAGCGCGACAAGGCCGATTCCGCCCCACACGCCAGCAACAATTGACCAATAAGCGAGCCAGCCGATCAGCGAACGCCGCCGCGATGTGCTTCGCGCCGCTTTGCGTCCGCTCTTGCGTGGGCGCGGCGTCTCGTCCTGGTCGAGATCGGGCTCCCGCCGCGAACGCCGCTTCGCCGATTTCGACGCCACAAACCTCTCCCCGGGATCGGCCCTGAGGTCCGGAGCGCGCGGGCCGAAATGCGGCTCGACCCGCTTGCGCCCCTTTCTCCGCCCCATCAACCACATCGCATCACGCGTTTTCGCAAAAGCGTTCCATCCAAAACCTAAAGGGGGCGGATGAAGGGTGGGTTAAGTCGGCGGTGTCAGGCGGTGGCGCGAACCTCGAGCGCCGCACGCACCTGCCGTGCCGCGTCGATCCCGCTGAGATAGGCGCCATGCGCGGTCGAAAAGAACTCGGGCGAGCAGGCCTCGCCCGCAAAGAAAAGCCGGTCGCCGACAGGCGCGGCAAGCACAGAGCGGTCGTCGGCATGACCAGGTAGGGCGTGCGAATATGATCCGCGTGCGAACGGATCGGCCTGCCAGCGCGTCGATGCGATGGCGCTGATATTTGCAACTACGTCGCCGCCGAGTTGGCGCGTCAGCTGCTCGCGCGCATACGATTCGAATGCGCCGGCGGCGCCTTTTTCGAGATCGGCAGCGAGTGAGCCGCCGAAATAGCATTCGATGATCGGACAACCGTGCGGTCTCACATCGTAACTCGCGGTCAGTTCATCGATCGCGCCAAAGAGATGTGCGCCATTTGGAAAATCTTCCGGCCGCTGCAAGCGGAAGAACATCTTATCGGCAAGGCCGAGCGGGAGGTGCGCCGCCGCTTGCAGCTTGTCGTCCAGCGCGGGCCGAAACGCGATCGCACCGCTTGCGAGCACACCTGTCGGCACGGTGATGACGGCCGCGCGTGCGCTGATCGTGCCGCGCGACGTTTCGATCTTCACGCGCGATCCGTGGTGATCGATCGCGCTCGCCGGCGCGTTGTAGGCGACGGGAAGATCGGCGCCGTAGCGCGCGACCAGCGTACCGTAGCCCTCGACAACGCGCCAATTGACACCCGTGTCGGTGTAGCGGCCGAGGTCTTTTGTCGACACGAGATCGAGCGCCGCGCCGTTGTAATAGCTTGAGATGGATTCAATCAGTGGAATCCAGCGGCTGCCTTGTTCAAGGAAATCGCTTGCCGGCCGGTCGTGCTCCGCGTCTTTCGCGTCTTCGAGCCGGTCCCAGAACGATTCCGAGGCGCGGAAGAAATCGTCGTATTCGCCGGGCGCAAAACCCATCTCGCGCGAGCGCCGCGCCCAAGGCGGCAGCGACTTGTCGACGTGGAAGCCGAGCTCCTCGGCGATCTTCACCCAAGGATTTACATCAGCCGAATGCAGCCAACCGCAACCGAGATCGAGTGGACACGGTTGACCTTCGCTCAAGGTCCAGGCGCGTCCGCCGATGCGGTCGCGCGCTTCGACAAGCAGCACGTCGAGCCCAGCCGCACCGAGGTCATGCGCAGCGGCGAGACCGGCGGCGCCAGCGCCGACAATTGCGACATCGACTTCGGATTTGAACGTCATTGCGAGAAGATAGTCTTGCGCGAGAGATAGCGAGCGCAGCGGCGACGCCCGAGTCGGTACATTGCCGCCGTCTCACGGCTTCAGGAGCACCTTGCCTTTGGCTTCGCGACGGGTGAGCAGGCCGAGCGCCTCCGCCGTCTTTTCCAGCGGCAGGATCGCATGGATATGCGCGTCGAGCTTGCCGTCGCGCGCCCAGGCGAGGATTTCCGCATTGTTCTCGCGGTTTGCCTGCGGCTCGGCCTTGGTGAAGGCGCCCCAGAAAACGCCGACGATGTCGCAGCCCTTCAGCAGCGCGAGGTTCAATGGGATTTTCGGGATCGCGCCCGCTGCAAATCCAACGACGAGAAAGCGGCCTTTCCACGCCATCGACCGCACCGCGATTTCCGAATAATCGCCGCCGACGGGATCGTAGACGACGTCGATCCCTTTGCCGCCGGAGACGCGCTTGAACGCCTCGCGCAGGTCTTCCGCTGAATAGTCGATGCCCTCGTCGGCGCCGTGCGCCCTCGCGAAGGCGATCTTGTCGGGGGATGAGGCGCAGGCGATGACCCGCGCCCCCATAAGGTGCCCGAGTTCGACCGCGGCGATGCCGACGCCCCCGGAGGCGCCGAGCACGGCCAGGGTCTCGCCTTTTCGCAGGTGCGCGCGCTGCTTCAGCGCATGCAAAGAGGTGCCGTAGGTGATGAGCAGCCCGGCGGCCTTCTCGAGGGCAAGCCCGTCTGGGACCTTGACCAGCTGATCGACCGGAATCGCGATCTTCTCGCGCGCGGCGCCGAAGCCGCTTGAGCCAGCTACCTTGTCGCCAACCTTGAAGTCGGTGACGCCGGCCCCGAGCGCGCTGATCGTGCCGGAGAACTCGCCGCCGGGCGAGAAGGGCAAGGCCGGCTTCGTCTGGTACTTGTTCTCGATGATCAGCGTGTCGAAGAAGTTCAGCCCGACATAGGCAATGTCGACCAGCGCTTCGCCGGGACCCGGCGCCGGGGTGATGACATCTTCGAGGACGAGCGTCTCGGGCGGCCCGAACGATTTGCACAAAACAGCTTTCATCGGTGCTTCCCTTTGCGTCACAGTCCGATTTTCGCCCCGTTCCGGGACTAAATCTCCCGCTCAGCTACCGGCTCGACGTTCAGCTGTCGAGCGGCCGGGCGAGGTACTATCGTCAGATGATTCGATCCGCGATTTCCAGCCGAGCCAAGCGCGAGGCATATTGCCGTGTCCTGCTGCCGGTTCTCCTGAGCCTCGCCTTACCCTCGGCAGCTCTTGCACAACAACAAAGCTCGTCAAAGTCCACTGCGCAGGACACGAAGAGCACGTCGTCCAAAAACGACAAGAAGGCGCAGAGCAAATCGGATTCGAAGACGAGCGATACCAAAACCTCGGGGAAGACTGCCAAAGGCAAGGATGACAAAGCCGGGAAGAAGGTTGCATCGCTAGGCGACGGCAAACCCGTCCTGCTCGAGGCCTATCACGACTGGAGCGCGTATATGGCGCAAGGCAAGGAGAAGACGTGCTATGCGCTTGCAAGTCCGAAGGACCGTGCGCCGAACACGCTGAAGCGCGATCAGGCTTACGTCTTCATCTCGAACCGGCCGAGCGAGAACGTCCGCAACGAAGTGTCGATCATCATGGGCTTTCCCATGAAGGACAATTCCGAGGCGAAGGCCGAAATCGGCAATTCCAGCTACGATCTCATCGCTAAGGGTACGAATGCTTGGGTGAAAAACCCGGCGCAGGAAACGCAATTCATCGATGCGATGAAGAAGGGCGCGAAGCTCACCGTCAAAGCGGCATCGAGCAGAGGCAGCCAGACGACGGACAGCTATTCGCTGGCAGGCCTTTCGCAGGCGCTCGAGCGCATGCAGAAGGAGTGCCAATAAGCGGCACGTACGACGCCAGCGGAAGTGATGAATCCGTTTCGCGGCTCGTTCGGATTCTAGCCTGCCCGCGCTGTAGGGCACCGCTGGAATTCCGCGACCGCATCTTCTGCACGGATGCGAACTGCGCTTACTCTATCCGCGGCTTTCCGATCATCGCCGGCACGCCCGCGCTCATCGATTTCGATCGATCGATCATCTGCGAAGATCAGCTCGTCGCCGCGAAGGGCGGCTCGGACATCAACCGTGCGCCCTCCTTTCGCGATCGCATGCGGGCGCTCGTTCTCGGTAGCAATGCCATCGCAGCGCGGAACTGCGAACGCTTCCTTGCCGCCATCCGGGAGGTCAAGCCGAACCCGAGAGTCCTGATCGTCGGCGGCGGCCTTGAAGGTAGCGGCACCGAGGCGCTTTACCAAGCGCACGACCTCAATGTCGTCGGCACCGACATCTACGCTGCTCGGCAGGTTGCGATCATCGCCGACGGCCACCATCTGCCTTTTGCCGACGGCGCCTTCGAAGGCGTGTGGATTCAGGCGGTGCTCGAACATGTCCTCGAGCCTGGTGAGGTCGTTGCCGAGATTCATCGTGTGCTCGGCGCGAACGGCATCGTTTACGCAGAGACGCCTTTCATGCAGCAGGTCCACGAGAGAGCTTACGATTTCACCCGGTTTTCCCGCAGCGGCCATCGCTGGCTGTTTCGCCAATTTGAGGAGATTGCAGCGGGCGAGATCGGCGGCCCGGGCCAGAGTCTCGTCTGGTCCCTGCGGTACTTCTTTCGCGCGCTCACCAAATCCGATCGGGCCGGCACGCTGCTTGCGCTGCCGTTCTTCTGGCTGCGCTATTTCGATCGGTGGGCGGACTCGCGCTACGCCGGCGATGCTGCGAATGCGGTTTATTTTCTCGGGCGGCGTGCTGAAAAGCCGCTCGCCCCATACGACATGATCGCCTATTACCCTGGGCCAAGGTAGAGACGCCGTTTAAGAAGATGGCCAAACGCGATTATTACGAGACACTTGGCGTCTCCCGCGGCGCTTCCGACGGGGACCTGAAATCCGCCTTCCGCAAGGCGGCGATGCAGTGCCACCCGGACCGCAATCCCGGCGACAAGGCGGCGGAGCTCCGCTTCAAGGAGGTCAACGAGGCCTACCAGACGTTGTCGGATGCGCAGAAGCGCGCAGCCTACGATCGTTTTGGCCATGCCGCCTTCGAGGGCGGCGGGTCGGGCTTTGGCGGCATGGGCGAGGGCTTTGCCTCGTCCATGGCCGACATATTCGACGACCTCTTCGGCGATGTGATGGGCCGGCGCGGCCGCTCGTCCGGCCGCGAGCGCGGCTCGGATCTCCGCTACAACATGGAGATCACGCTCGAGGAGGCCTTCTCCGGCAAGACCGCGAGCCTGAAAGTGCCGACCTCGATCACGTGCGAGGCGTGCTCGGGCACTGGGGCCAAACAGGGGTCGAAGCCGAAAACCTGCGCTACCTGCGGCGGCCATGGACGCGTGCGTGCGCAGCAGGGCTTTTTCGCCATCGAGCGCACCTGCCCGACATGTCAGGGCCGCGGCGAAATCATCGACAATCCCTGTTCGGCCTGCAACGGCGCCGGCCGGGTCAGCCGCGAGCGCAGCCTGTCGGTGAATATCCCGGCGGGCGTCGAAGACGGCACCCGCATCCGCCTCGCCGGCGAGGGCGAAGCCGGCATGCGGGGCGGACCGGCCGGCGATCTCTACATTTTCCTCGCCATCAAGCCGCACCCCTTCTTTCAGCGCGACGGCGCCGATCTTTACTGCCGGGTGCCGATCTCCATGGTGCAGGCGGCACTTGGCGGCGAGCTCGGCGTCCATACGCTCGACGGCGGCGAGTCGAAGGTGAAAATACCCGAGGGGACGCAATCGGGACGGCAATTCAAGATCCGCAACAAGGGTATGCCGGTCCTGCGCGCCCGTGACTTCGGCGATCTCTACATCCAGGCCAATGTCGAGACGCCGCAGAGCCTGACGCGCCGCCAA
>JAFAVH010000312.1 GCA_019242655.1 Methylobacteriaceae bacterium | reverse complement strand
TAGAATTCCCACATCCGGCAGAACCGCTCGTCATACATCGCTTTCGCTTTGTCGCGATTGGCTTTGAACCGGTCGGCCCAGGCCTGCAGCGTCTTGGCGTAATGCAGGCGAAAAACCTCAACGTCGAGGATCATCAGCCCGGCGCGCTCGATATGCGGCACGATTTCGGAAAGGCCGGGTATATAGCCGCCGGGAAAAATGTATTTGTCGACCCAGGGACTGGTTGCCCCCTTCCCGTCGGTGCGGCCGATCGTGTGCAGAAGCGCGATGCCGTCGTCGTTCAAGCAGGAAGCGATCTTCTCGAAGAATGATTTGTAATAGTTGACCCCGACATGCTCGAACATGCCGACCGAAACGATGCGGTCGAAACGACCTTGCACATGGCGGTAATCTTGCAGCTCGAAACGCGCGTGATTGCTCAGACCTAACTCGCGCGCGCGCTCATTGGCGACCGCGAGTTGCTCTTTCGACAGCGTCACGCCGCTGACATTCGCGCCGGCGACGCCTGCGAGATAGAGGCCGAGACCGCCCCAGCCGCAGCCGATATCGAGGACGCTTTGGCCGGGCTCGACCGCGAGTTTCGCCGCGATGTGCCGCTTCTTCGCGAGTTGCGCTTCTTCGAGCGTCTGCCCGTCGTGCTCGAAATAGGCGCAGGAATATTGCCAATCCTCATCGAGAAACAGCGAGTAAAGCTCATTGCCTATGTCGTAGTGCTGCTGGACATTGCGGCTGGCGCGCTTTGGATCGTTGCGCTGTTGCAGCGAACGCAACGCAATTCTTGTCTTGAACAGCAGCTGCAACCATGCCGGCGCGTCCTTGCGCATCGCGTTGCGTGAGACGAGCCCGAGAACGTCGTCGAGCGTTCCGCGCACGATGTCGGCGCGGCCGTTCATATAGAGTTCGCCGAAGGCGAGCTCGGGATTGCGCACAAGCTCCCATTGCGCTTTCGAGTCGCGCAGCATTATTCTTGGTGGGTCGGCGACGGTCTGATCGCCGAAACGCATTATCCTGCCACTCGGCAGCGCAACCTCAAGTGCGCCTTCTTTGACGAAGCTCGAGAGGAAGTTCTCGATCAGTTGAGCCATCGTAACCTTATCAGGCTGCGGCGCTCCCTCGCCCTCTTGTTATGGCGCATCGGATCGCTTCGGGCACTCCCGAGTGACCCGCTACGCTCGCCCCCGAGAATGGTTTCCGGGCCCTCTGCCGTCAAGGCGCAGATATCAGGTCAGCCCCGAAGCTTGGCGGCACAGCCTCGGCCTTTATCCGGGCATCGGAGGCACTGGCGAGGCTTGGCAGCTGTCCGATTATCGGCCGCGTCGAGCACGGGCGGTCCGTCCGCCCGGGGGGCTCGGCGGCGCCCGCTTTGGAGCGCTCTTTCCATGTGAGCGAGCCCACACGTCGCGACCATCTGCCTCTCGCATCCTGGAATTAGAAGAGTTATGACTTAGCCAGCGGTGCAGGCCAAGTCTGGCCAAGTCCGTGCCGCCACCGAAAAAGCGCGGGACCACCGCGTTGGGATGCGAGGATTGCGCGATGGAGTATCGGGAGTTTTTCGACGCCGCCATCGGCAAGCTCAAATCGGAGCGCCGCTACCGCGTCTTCGCCGATCTCGAACGCGACGCCGAGGCCTATCCGAGCGCCAAGTGGCATAACAACGGCCGCGCCGGCGATGTGACGATCTGGTGCTCCAACGACTATCTCGGCATGGGCCGCCACCCCGACGTGATCGCCGCCATGCGCGACACGGCAGCGAAGGTCGGCGTCGGCGCCGGCGGCACGCGTAACATCTCGGGCACCAACCATGCCGTCGTGGAGCTCGAGGCGGAGCTTGCCGATCTGCATGGCAAGGAGGACGCGCTCGTCTTCACCTCGGGCTGGATTTCCAATCTCGCATCCATCTCGACGATTGCCGATCTCCTGCCGAACTGCCTGATCCTTTCCGACGCGCTCAATCACAATTCGATGATCGAGGGGATCAAGCGCTCCTCTGCCGAGCGACAGATTTTCCGCCACAACGATCTTGGCCATCTCGAAGAACTCTTGAAACAAGGCGGCCGCGAGCGGGCGAAGCTCATCGTGTTCGAGAGCCTCTACTCAATGGATGGCGATATCGCGCCAATCGCTGCGATCGCCGATCTCGCCGAACGCTATAATGCGATGACCTACATGGACGAGGTGCACGCCGTCGGCCTCTATGGCCCGCGTGGCGGCGGCATCGCCGATCGCGACGGCGTCATGCATCGCATCGATGTGATCGAGGGCACGCTCGCTAAGGGATTCGGCACGCTCGGCGGCTATATCGCGGCGAGCAGCGCGGTCATCGACGCGGTGCGCTCGTATGCGGCGGCGTTTATCTTCACCACAGCGCTCCCGCCGGCCGTTGCCGCTGCCGCGCACGCGGCAGTGCGGCACCTGAAGGGCTCGCAGGTCGAGCGCGAGCTGCATCAGCGTCAGTCACGGACAACGAAGCACGCGCTGGCCGCCGCCGGATTGCCCGTTCTCGACAATCCCTCGCATATCGTGCCGGTGATGGTGCGCGACGCAGAGCTCTGCAAGGCGGCGAGCGACCTTCTGCTCGAGCGCCATGGCATCTACATCCAGCCGATCAACTATCCTACGGTGGCCCGCGGCACGGAGCGGCTGCGCATTACACCATCGCCGATGCACGGCGACGCGCATATCGCCGAACTTGTCGAAGCGCTGGTCGATGTCTGGAAGACGCTGGAGCTGCCGTTCGACGCAGCACCGAGCGCCGAGATCGTCGCGTTCCCTGCCCGCGCCGACGCACGCTGCACATATCCCGACTTCAAGCTGGCGGCGGAATAAAGCCGGACCCGATCTCGCTTCTGGCTTGTGATACCTAGAGGCTCGAAACAAGGTGTCCGCCATCAACGGCGACCACGCTGCCGGTCATGTATGATCCGGCGTCCGAAAGAAGCAGCAGCACTGGCCCATCGAGCTCATGAAGCTCACCGAGGCGCCTTTGCGGAACTCGCTTCACCAAGGCTTTCCCTGCCTCGCTCTGAAAGAAATTGTCATTGAGCTCAGTGGTGAAATAGCCGGGTGCGAGCGCGTTCACACGAATGCCGTAGCGAGCCCATTCGAGTGCAAGCGCTTTCGTCATTTGCACAACGCCGGCCTTCGAAATGGCGTAAGGCGCGACCGCACCGGCGACGCGAAGACCGAGGATGGAAGCGATATTCACGATGGAGCCGCTGCCCTTTGCAGCGACCATCTGGCGCGCGACGGCGTTTGCCACGAGCCATACGCCCTTGAGATTGGTGTCGATGACGCTGTCCCAAGCACGCTCATCCTGGTCGAGCGCAGGCTTCGTGGCAGTCACCCCGGCATTATTGATGAGGCCGTGGATCGGACCGAAGCCTGCCTGCGCATCGTGTAGCGCTTTCTCGATGCTGTCGGCGGCAGTCACATCAAGCCGGACGACCTGCGCCGCGCCGCCAGCTTGCTTGATTTCGTCGACCACATTCTTCAGAGCGTCGACGCGGCGCGCGGCGAGTGTGACCTTTGCGCCTTTAGCCGCGAGCATTTTGGCAAAGTGCCGCCCCAAGCCGCTCGATGCGCCGGTGACGAGGACATGCTTTCCCGCGATTTCGAACACGAAGCGCTCCTTCACTCTGACCTACGCCACGCCGCGCCACTTGCGCTCGGCTTCGTCCCAGGCGGCGAGCGGCTGCAGATCGGGCACCCAGGCAAGGCCGGTCTTTGCGTCGGAAGACACAGCATCCGGGGTGACCACGACGTCGAGCAGCGCCGGACGATTAGCGAGAGCTTTCTCGATCGCGGGCTTCAGTTGCTCCTCACGCTCGACACGCTCGGCATGCATGCCGAAGGCGCGCGCCATCGCGGCATGATCGCTGAACTGCAATTGCGTGCCGACAACCTTCCCATGCGTGACCTTCTGGTCGTGCACCTCGATCTGCCAGGCGCCATTGTTTGCGACGACGATGAGGACAGGCGCCTTGTGACGCACGGCGGTGTCGACCTCCATCGCGTTGAAACCGAAGGAGCCGTCGCCTGTCGCAACAACGACCGGCCGGTCGGGAAAAGCGAGGCTCGCCGCAACGCCGTAAGGCACGCCGACGCCGATACATCCGAAAGGACCGGGGTCGAGCATCGCCGGTGCATTCAATCCGACGCGGCTAAAACTCAGGAAATCACCGCCATCGGTGATGATAACCGCATTGTCACCGATTGCCTGCTGGACGGCGGCGAGAACTTTGTTCGGATGCAAGCGTCCGTCGGAACCCGCCGGCGCCGAAGCCATGGTTTGCTGTAATTTGCGCGCCCGCTCTTCATGGCCGCTACGCAGTTTCGTGGCCCATTGCTTGTCGAGCGCCGGGGCACGATTGCCTGCGGCGTCAACGATCTCGCGCAGTGTTTCCGCCGGCGAAGCGAGGATTTCAACGTCGCCGCGGCGATTGTCGCGAACTTCGCTCGGCGCATCGCCGATGCGGATGAACTTCGCCTTTCCGAAAATTGCCGGCGAGCCGTAAGCGAGCTGGAAATCGAGGCGCCGTCCGATCGTCATTATGACGTCGGCATCCTGCATCACGGCGCCGCGCATGGCCGCAACCACGGATGGATGCGTGTCCGGCACAAGACCGCGGCTCTCGCCCGTATCGAGATAGGCCGCGCCAAGCCGGTCGAGGAGCGCAACGAGCTCCTGGCCAGCGCCGCGCGCGCCACGGCCGGAGATCACCAGGACGCGTTTCCCCGACCACAAAAGATCGAGTGCTTCCTTGACGCGCTGCGGATCGGGACGCGTCACGCTGCGCGGCTTCGGCCGCAGATGCTCCTCGAGTTGCATCGGCTTGGGAACGATGTCGCGCAATGTGTCGACGGGGAAATCGATGTAGGACGGCCCAGGATCGCCGCCTTCGCCGAGGGCGCGCGAAATGGCCTCGTCGAGCTCCGGCAAAACCAACGTCGCGTCACGGACGGTGCGCGCGTATCGCGTGATCGTGCGCACGAGATGCGTCGCGTCCAAATCCTGCAGGCCGCCACGGTTTTCCTGCGGCCGCGGGTTGCCGCCGGAGAGAACGAGAATAGGCGCGCGCGAGACATGCGCGTTGGCAATTCCCGTGATCGCATTGGTGAGGCCCGGTCCAGCAGTCACGAGTGCGACACCGAGCTCGCCGGTCAGCTCTGCATGCGCCTGCGCCATATGGACGGCGGCACGCTCGTCACGCACGTCGATGATGCGAATGCCGTGCGCGTCGAGGCTCATCCAGATCGGCATGATGTGGCCGCCGCAGAGCGCAAAGACGCGTTCGATGCCGCGGCGCTTCAGAAGCCGCGCGATGAGATCGGCGGCGCTGTCCTGAGACACTTTCATTGTTCGGCTCCACTTTTCATCATTGGGTTCAAGCAAAGGATGGCGCGCCGGCTCATGCGAGCCACGCGACGAGAAGCGACACGGTCAAAACCGAGAAGACGTGCGAGATAAGGATCGCGCCCGATGTCACGCCCGCCTCAAGCCCATAGAGCTTGGCGATCGTGAAAGGCCCCGATCCGATCGGCAGCGCACTTAAGAGAACGGCCGAACGCGCCCAAAGACTCGGCACGTCGAAGACATAGAAGGCGAATAGGGCTGTCACGGCCGGCTGGACGAGAAGCTTGAGCACGACGAGCGCGCCAATCGAGGCCGCATCGCCGCTAACGACGCGCTCCTGTGCGAGGAAGAGTCCGATGCAAACCAGGGCGCAGGGGGAAGCCGCGCCGCCAAGCAAAGAGGCGAAACTCGTCAACGGTCCCGGAAGCATAATCCCACTCAGCCCAACGAGCAGACCGGCTATCGGCGCGATCAGAAGAGGATTGCGAACAAGCGAGAGGGATACTTTGCCGACAGTCCGGATGAGCGATGCGCCTTTGTGCAGATCGATCTCGATGAGAACGACGGCAAAGAGAAAGAGCACACAGGCCGTGAACAAGGTCGCGATAATTGCGGCCGGTACGCTTGCCTGTCCAAACACCAGGAGACAGAGCGGGATACCCATGAAGCCGACATTGCTGTAGCCCGCGTCCAAGCCCTCGATGCTCGAATTGGCGACCGCGCGCCCGCGCACGCGGCTAAGCCCGAACCCGATGGCGAAGGTCACTGCAATGCCGCCGGCGAAGGTCAGCGCAAAACCGAATTGCCGGACTTGGTCGGGCGTGATTTTCGACATTGCGAGGAACATCAGCGCCGGCAATGCGAGGTAGACGGCGAAGCGGTTGAGATTATCCGTCGCCGAGCGATCGAAACCGCCGAACCGTGCGCATAAGAATCCGGTCAGGATGAGCGCGAAGATCGGCAGCGCAGCGTTGAGGACGGCTTGCATGCGATCGCTCGGCCGGCGCTCTCAGCTCGCAAATTTCTTCTTGAGCTCGCGATGCAGGATCTTGCCCGTCGCGTTGCGCGGCATGTCATGCTCGGCGAGGAACGAGTAGGACCGCGGCCGCTTGTAGCCGGCCATGCGCTGCTTCGACCAATCCATGAGCTCGACTTCCTTCAATGTCGCGCCGTCATGCATGACGATCACGGCGTGTACGCGCTCGCCCCATTTTGCGTCGGGCAGGCCGATGACGGCGACGTCCTTCACGAGCGGATGCGCGCCGACGAGCGCCTCCACCTCCGAGGGATAGACGTTCTCGCCGCCGGAGATGATCATGTTGCTCTTACGGTCGACGAGATGGATGTAGCCGTCCGCGTCGCGGCGGGCCATGTCGCCAACCGTGCAATAGTCGCCGCGGAACGCCTCCTTGGTTTTTTCGGGCAGCTTCCAATAGCCGTCGAATGTGTGCGGATTGCACGAATAGAGTTCGCCCGCTTCGCCATCGGGAACTTCGGCACCGCTCTCGTCGAGAAGCTTGATCGGGGCGGCGCCAACGAGTTCGCGGCCGACCGAGCCGAGCTTTGTGAACTGCTCTTGCGGATGCAGCATGGTGACCCATCCGGTTTCCGTCGCGCCATAGAGCTCGTACAGTCCCGAATTGCGAAACATCGCCATGACGTCACGCTTGGTCTCCTGCCGTGCCGGCGCCGAGGAGATCATGAGCTTGGTCACGGAATCGACGTTGTACTTGGCACGTACAGCCTGCGGCAGGCTGAGCATCATGATGTAATGCGTCGGCACGAGCGAGGTAAATGTCGAGCCATCTTCGGCCAAGGTGCGCACGCAATGTTCGGGATCGAAGCTCTTGCGCGAATAGATCGACGTCGTACCGCCACAATAGGAGAATGCACCGAAGAAATACAGCGAATTGGCGTGACACATCGGCATGACCAAAAGCGCGTCGTCGCGCTTGTACAATCCAAGTTCAATCTCGGTGACGAGCGAGAGAAGGATGCCGCCGCGATGACTGCGGATCGCGCCTTTCGGATTTCCGGTCGTGCCCGACGTGTACATGAAAATCCAAGGATCAGACGTCGCGACGTGCTGCTCCGGCTCCTTGGAACTCGCAGCAGCAATGATGTCTTCATAAGCGCGATAGCCGACCGGGCACGGCGACGCGCCGAAATGAACGAGGCGATCCTCTTTGATCGACAGATCCTTGCGCACTTCTTCCACAACGCCCGCCAGTTCATCCTGGACGATGAGCGCCGAGGCTTCCGAATTCTCGACAATGTACTGGACTTCCTTGCCGAGGAGCCGAAAGTTTATCGGCACGGCGACAAGTCCGGCCTTTGCGGTCGCGGCATAGATTTCCGCCCACTCGACACAATTGTAAGCAAGCACCGCGACGCGGTCGCCTTTGGAAAGACCGAGGCCGAGCAGCGCATTTGCCAGCCGGCATGCACGATCGTTCCATTGCCAGAAGCTCATCGAGCGTTCGAGGTCTCGCGCGCCGGTGCGGCCGGGCGACAGACGCGCATGAACCGACAGCATTTGCCCGAGATTCAACAGATCCTTCACGTTCCTCTCCTGAATAATTTGTGCAGGAATGGTGGCGGCCGGACCTTCGGCGCCGACGCGACCGTTTTGCTAATCTAGGAAGCCGGTGGATATCCACGGCACGGCGGCGATAACGATCGTGCCGACGAGCAGCGCGAGGATGTAGCCGATCATCGGCTTGATGCCCTCGTCCGGATGGATACGGCTGATCGCGCAGGCGGCGTAATATCCGACACCGAAGGGTGGCGCGAACAAGCCAATACCCATCGCGAGGATCACCACCATCGCGTAGTGCACTTCATGCACGCCGACCTGCTTCGCAATCGGGAATAAGAGCGGCCCGAAGAGCACGATTGCCGGGATACCTTCGAGCACGCTGCCGAGCACGACGAAGGCAACGATCGTGACGGCGAGGAAGACCGGCGCGCCGCCGGGAAGTCCGGTCATGAACTTCGCGAGGGAGTCGGAGAAACCCGACTGCGTCAGCGCCCAGGCCATGCCGGTTGCAGCGCCGATGATGAGCAGGATTGCGCCCGACAATGCGGCCGTCTCCGTCAGCATCGGATAGACGCGCCGCCACGGGAATTGCCGGTAGAGCAGAAGACCGGCGAGGATCGAGTAGACGATGCCGATCGTCGAGACCTCGGTCGCCGTGGCGACGCCGCCGACCACGGCCGCGCGGATGACGAACGGCAACGCGATCGCCGGGATGGCAATGAGAAACGCGCGGCCAACTTCAGCTCCGGTCGCACGCTTGACGTGAGATAAATCCTCATTGCGATAACGCCGCCAGACGACCGCGCACAACATGACCGCGAGAACCACGCCGGGCAGAAGTCCGCCCGTGAAAAGCGCGGCAATCGAAACACCCGTCACCGATCCGATCGTGATCAGCACGAGGCTTGGCGGAATTGTCTCCGTTTGCGCGCCCGTCGCGGAGAGCAGCGCGACAAGGTCGCCGGGCTTGGCGCCGCGTTTCTTCATTTCCGGGAACAGGACCGGCGCGACGGCGGCCATGTCGGCGGCTTTTGCGCCGGAAATGCCGGAGACGAGATACATCGCGCCGATCAGCACATATTGCAGGCCGCCGCGGACGTGACCGAGTACGCTCGCAAGAAAGCCGACCATCGCGCGGGCCATGCCGGTCATCTCAATGAGCAGGCCGAGGAAGACGAAGAGCGGCACCGATAGAAGGATGAGATGGCTCATCCCCTCATCCATGCGGCCGACGACCACGGTGTCCGGCGTGGTTGTCGTCAGCGTAATGTACGCAAAGGTCGCAAGGCCGAAGGCAAATGCGATCGGCACGGCCGAGAAGACGAGTATGGCGACGATGATAACGAAGAAGATGAGAAGGTTCAGATTGCCGAGCGGCGCCAGGACCGGGCCAAGCAGGTAGAGGATGATTGCACCTGCCGCGACGAGTGCAATCGCGCTCAGCGTAAGACGCCAGTTCCCTGTCGCGGCGAGCCGCAGCAGGGCAATCACCAGCATGAGCGCGATGCCGACGGGAAGCGCGGCCGCGCGCCAGCCGTTCGATATGTCGAGCGCGGGCGTACTGACAAAAACCTCGTCGGATGCAAACTCGTAGGCCGGCTGGAGGACAAGCAACAAGAATGCGAGAGGCGCCGCGATCGCCAGCACGTCAAAGAACGCGCGCGTCTTCGGGGTTAGCATGCCGACGATTGCCGTCATGCGCATGTGCTCGCTGCGCTGAAAGGCGAGGACTGCGCCGAGCATCGCAAGCCAAAGGAAGAGGATACCGGCGAGCTCGTCCGTCCAGATGATCGGCTTGTGGAAGAGATAACGCGACGTGACGCCGGTGAAGAGCACGACGATTTCAGCGACGACCAGAATGGCCGCCGCGGCACCGATGATTCCACCGAGAATACGCTCGATTGGCTGCAGGACCGCGCCGACGCGCGTGATGGGGGGCGCGTCGAGGACCGCGCCCGCGTCTTCCGCGAGATGCATGGCCGTCAGCCGATATTGCCGGCGTATTTCTGGAGAATGCTCCAGCCTTCTTCGCCAAATTTAGCCTTGGCGTCTTTGTAGAACGAGGTTTTGGCGAGAGCCGCCTGGAAGGCACTGGCGTCAGTCGTGTTGAAGGTCAGACCTTTGCCTTCGAGCGCTTTTTGCAGCTCGGCATTGCCCTTTTCGCTGTCCTCGCGCTGCTTCTTGGCGGCCGCATTCAGGTGCTTTTCCAGAACCTGCTGCACGTCCTTTGGAATTCCGCGCCACACTTTGCCGCTCGCGACGAGCCAAAAACCGTCCCACGAATGGTTCGTGAGCGAGCAGTATTTCTGCACCTCGTAGAATTTGGCGACATCGATGAGGGTCAGCGGATTTTCCTGCCCATCGGCCACTTTTGTCTGCAACGCCGAATAAGCTTCGTTCAAGGGGATGCTGACGGGGGCCGCGCCGAGAGCGGAAAACATCTGCACCCACAAAGGTACGACCGGCACGCGAATTTTGAAATTCGCGAGATCCTCGGGCGTCTTGATCGGCTTGGTGCTCGTGGTGATCTGCCGGAAGCCATTGTCCCAGGCGGCGTCGAACGGCGTGAGACCGACCTTCTCGATGTTGCGGCGGACGTAGGCGCCGAAATCGCCGTCCATCGCGGTCCAGACCTTATCGTAACTCGTGAAGGCGAAACCGACGCCGGTGAGCGAAGCAGCGGGCGTCAACGTCGATAACACCGTGCTCGGCATGGTCGCGAGTTCGAGCGCGCCCGATCGAAGCTGCGAGATCATGTCGGTGTCGCTGCCGAGCTGATTGTTCGGGAACAGGCTGATCGTGACTTTGCCGCCGGTCTCGGAGGCAATCGCCTCAATCGCCTCGCGCAGCCGCACATTCACGGAGTGGGTGGCGGGTAGGTCGTTACCGAATTTGAGCTTTAGGGGCGCGCCCTGAGCGAAGGCCCCCGAAATTCCCGCCCCGCCCATCGCTCCGGCAAGACCCGCGGTCGCGCCGGCCGCGCGCAAAAACGTACGCCGATCAACAGCTTGCATGTGCTCTCTCCCTGAACCCCGGCACGTAATGGCCGGGCTTTTGATTTCCTCGTCAGACGCTATTGCATTCTGAATTCAGAATTCATACTCTGAATTCGAATTCACTGCAATAGCTTTTTTGCAGTGCAACAATAAAATCGGCGGATTCGACCGGAGACCTGATGCGCACCCTCCTTGCCGTTCAGCCAAGCCTCGTCGACCGCGTCGTGGATGCGATCGTATCGGAGATCGTCGATGGCGAGCTTCCCTCCAATACACGCTTGATTCAAGACGAACTCGCGCGCGCTTATGGAGTTTCACGCCAGCCGGTGCAGCAGGCTTTGCTGCTCTTGAAGAACCAAGGCTTGGTGCGCGACGCAGCCGGACGCGGTTTGATCGTGTCGCCGCTCGACATTGAGTTCGTACGCAATCTTTATGAGGTGCGCGCTGTTCTCGATGGACTGGCAGCGCGATGCG
>JAFAVH010000154.1 GCA_019242655.1 Methylobacteriaceae bacterium | reverse complement strand
CCACTCATGCGCAGACGAAGATACGGTTCACGCTCGACTGGATTCCGGGTTCGACGCACGCGCCCTTCCTGATCGCGTTACAGAATGGCTACTACAAAGCCGAGGGCCTCGATGTCAGCATCGACCGCGGCAAGGGCTCTGCGGAAGTTGTCCGGCAACTCGCAAGCGGCGTCTACGATATCGGCTTTCCCGATATAAACGTGCTCATGGATTTCAACTCGAAGAATCCTGTACAGGCGATGCCGATCGTGATGATCGGTCATGAACAAGCGCCGGCGGCGATCGTTTTCTTGAAAGCGAGCGGCATCACGGCGCCGAAGCAGCTCGAGGGCAGGACGCTTGGATCGGCTGCCAACGATTCCACGTTCAAGCTGTTTCCGATCTTCGCGAAGCTAAACGACATAGACGCATCGAAAGTGACGATCCAATTCATCGAGCCGGCTTTGCGCGAGGCCTTGCTGGCGCGCAAAACGGTCGATGCGATTCCGGGGCAGATATTCAACGCTATTCTTGAACTCAAAGCCAAAGGCGTGAAGGAGGAGGACGTCGCCTACTTCATGTACAAAGATTATGGGCTCGATATCTATGGCAACGGCGTTGCGGTCTCGCGCGCTTTTCTCAAAGAGCATCCAGACGCAGTGAAGGGCTTCCTGCGCGCGACGATAAAAGGCGCAAGCGATATGGTCGGCAATCCTGACCTTGCCGTGCAGGCAGCGCTGAAGATGGAGCCGTTGCTCAATCCCGACATCGAGCGCGAACGGCTGAAGCTGGCGCTCGCATGCTGCATTTTCACTAAAACGGTCATGCAACACGGCTATGGCGCTATCGATCCGGCACGGCTCAAAAAATCGATCGAAATCATCTCGCAGGGTTACGGTCTGCCACGCCAGCCGTCGCCTGACGAAATGTACGATCCGTCCTTTTTGCCGCCGGAGCAGGAGCGGATGCTGAAGTGAGGCGAAGCGCGCGCCTAGCTCCATGAGCTCTATTGAAATCGAGGGGGTGGACCTCCATTACGGCGGGCCGGCCGGCGCGCGCGCGGCAACGGGCATCCTTGCGCTGTCGCAAGCAAGTCTCTCGATCCGCCAGGGCGAATTTACTGCGATAGTGGGACCGAGCGGCTGCGGAAAATCGACGCTGCTCAAGCTCGTTGCCGGTTTGGTGCGGCCGACGCGGGGAAGCGTGAAGGTCAACGGTGAAGACGTCATGCGACCGTTGAAGCGCGTCGGCATGGCGTTTCAGAACGCGACGTTGCTGCCGTGGCGCACGATACGCGACAACGTGCTGTTGCCGCTCGAGATCGTCGAACCGTTCCGCAGCCAGCAACGCCGGCAGCGGACCGAGCATCGAGAGCGCGCGGATATGCTGCTCAAATCCGTGGGGCTCGCCGGCTTTGGGTCACGAATGCCCTGGGAGCTCTCGGGCGGCATGCAGCAGCGGGCGCAACTCTGTCGCGCGCTCGTGCATGAGCCCGCGATTTTGCTGCTCGACGAGCCATTCGGCGCGCTTGACGCGTTTACGCGCGAGGAGCTTTGGGGCGTGCTCCAGGCACTATGGATCGAACGACAATTCACCGTCATCCTGGTCACGCACGAATTACGCGAGGCGGGCTATCTCGCAGATAAAGTGCACGTCATGTCGGCGCGCCCCGGCAAAGTGACCGCGACCTATCCCGTGCCGCTGGCACGGCCGCGCTCGCTCGAAACGACATTTGCGCCGGAATTCGTCGCGCTCGTTCACGAGTTGCGCGGGAACATCGGTCAGGCAGCGGCATGAATGCGCTGCCGCTTCACCGGATTGCGCCCTGGGCTACGGCGCTCATCCTGGTCGCGCTCTGGTGGCTCGGGGTGAAACTCTTCCACGTCGAAAGCTACATTCTTCCGACGCCATTCGAGGCCGTGCAGGCGATGGTCAACTATCGCGCCGCACTTCTGCATCATGGTCTTGCGACATTATCGACGACGCTTGCCGGCTTTGCACTTGCCGTCGCCTTCGGCTTGTGCCTCGGAATCCTCGTCGGAAGTTTCCGGCTCGTCTACAGCGCGCTCTATCCGATCCTGATCGCCTTCAACAGCGTGCCGAAGGCAGCGCTCGTGCCGATCCTGGTCATCTGGTTCGGGGCAGGAACCGTGCCGGCGGTTGCGACCGCTTTCATGCTGTCGTTCTTTCCGGTGGTCGTGAATGTCGCGACCGGATTTGCCACGATCGAGCCGGAGCTTCTCGATGTTCTGCGGTCGCTCGGCGCTTCGCGCTTCGATATGGTGGTCAAGATCGGAATTCCGCGATCGTTGCCTTATTTCTTCGCGTCGTTGAAAATTGCGATCACGCTCGCCTTTGTCGGCTCGGTCGTGTCGGAAACCGTCGCCTCGAACTACGGCCT
>JAFAVH010000145.1 GCA_019242655.1 Methylobacteriaceae bacterium | reverse complement strand
GCCGCCCGGCTGCTCCATCGCGACGGACTGATGCTCGTCGTCGACAAGCCGGCCGGCATTCCGGTCCACAGAGGCCCGAAAGGCGGCGAAAATCTGGAGGACTATTTCGATGCGTTGCGGTTCGGCTTGCCGCGCAATCCGGCGCTGGCGCACCGGCTCGATCGCGACACGTCCGGGTGTCTCGTGCTCGGCCGCCACCGCAAGGCGCTGCAGCGGCTGATGCAGCTCTTCAAGCAGGGGCGGGTGGAGAAAGCTTATTGGTCGATGGTCGAAGGCGCTCCTTCCGAAGAGGCCGGCGAAATCGACATGCCGCTCGGCCGCCTCGATGCTGCCCGCGGCTGGTGGATGAAGATCGATCCGCTCGGCCTGCCGTCGCAGACGCGTTGGCGTGTCCTCGGCCGCGGCCTCTCGCCTGATGGCGCGCCGCTTGCGTTCCTCGAACTTGAGCCGCTGACCGGGCGCACGCATCAGCTTCGCGTCCATTGTGCCGCAATGGGCTGGCCGATCCTCGGCGACCGCGTCTATGGCAGCGGCAAAGGGGACGGCGCGCCGCCGCTGCACCTGCATGCACGGCGCATTGTCGTGCCGATCGACAAGCACAAGCCGCCAACGGCGGTCGAAGCGCCCGTGCCGGAGCACATGAAGGCCACGCTCCACGCCTGCGGTTGGAGCGGCGCCTCAGAAAATGTTGATGAGGTGCCCCTCGCCGTCGACCGCCATTCCGGCGAGGAGGCGATGGTAATGATAATGCATGGCCGATCTTAGCGCGTAGGTTTGCAGCACGAACGGATTCGGTCGCCGCCGCAGCGCATTGTAAGTGAAACGCCTGTAGTGGCGCCGCAGCTCGCGCTCTTTCACAGCGGTTTGCAGACGAACGAAAATAAACGCCGTTTGCAGAAGCGCAATGGCGGCTTTTGCGGCGTGCGCCAACGGCTTCTCCTTCGCGCTCGTCTGACGCAATCGGCTCTCGCCGAGCCCGCGATCGAGATAGAGCGAATCCAAGCGCTTGAAGTACTGTTCCGGGCTGTAGAGGCCGCGCAGCACGCTGAGATATCCGTCGCGCAGTTCTTCACGCTCCATCGACACCGGAAGGATGTTCGTACCGAAAGGAGTGCGGTCGGCAAGGTCGAGACGATCCGCTTTGAGCATGCGGTCGTAAAGCGGCGTCTTCGGAATTGCCGTGACCATTCCCACCGAGGAATGCACGATCTTGGCGTCTTCGATCAGTTTTATCTGCCGGTCGAATATGTCGGGCTTGTCGGTGTCGAAGCCGAGCATCATGCCGCTCCAGACTTCGATGCCATACGCTTGAATGGAGGCGACCTTCTCCGGAATGGAGCGGTTGTGACCGCGCAGGTTCTGCGTCTTCTTGGTTTCCTTGAGCGCATCTTCGTTCGGCGTCTCGATGCCGACGAAGACGGTGCGGATATTTGCAAGATCCATCAGCTCGATGAGCTCATCGTCGTCAGCCAGATCGAGGGACGCTTCAGTGATGAACGAAAGCGGATAATTGTTCTGCGCCTGCCAATCGATGACGGCGCGAAGAATCTCCTTCACCGCCTTTTTGTTTCCGATCAGGTTGTCGTCGACGATGAACGCCGCCTGCACCTTTGCAACCTTATGCAAGGACTCGAGCTCGGCGACGATCTGTTCCTTTGTCTTCAGCCGCGGCTTGCGTCCAAACGTGACGATGATGTCGCAGAACTCGCACATGAACGGGCAGCCGCGCGAGAACTGGATCGTGCCAAGCGCATAATTCTTGATTTTCAGGAGGTCGTGACGAGGCACCGGCACCCGGCTCATGTCGGTGCGGTCTTCCTGTTCGTAGCGTTTGGCGGGCACGCCGCGCTGCCAATCGTCCAGGAATCGTGGCCAGGTATTCTCGGCCTCGCCGACGAAAACGGCATCGGCGAAACCGTCGAAATAATCCTCCTTGACGGAAACCCACGGACCGCCGAGCGCGACGAAGCAATCGCGCTTCTTTAGCTCTGTGATGATCTCCATCATACGGAAGCGCTGGACGATCATTCCGGTCATGCCGACAATGTCGGCCTTGGCGCACCGCTCATAGTCGATCGGCTCGACGTTTTCATCCATGAGCGTGATCGTATGCTCGGGCGGCGTCAGGGCCGCCAGAAGCGGCAGAGCGGCCACAGGCATCGAAGCCTTTTTGCCGAAAAGATGGAGCGCGTGTTCGTGGCCCCAATAGCTCGCTTCAAACTTCGGATTGATCAAAACAATATCAGCCACCGTGCCCACCCTGACGATCAGCCAAATAATCGGGGCAAGACAAAACTGTTCTTCTGCATGAGGTCAAGAGAATAGTTCGCGATCCGGTAAGAGGGTACGCGCCTGCATTTGGCCTATCCTCGTGTCCTTGTTTATACGCGGGCCTCCCGGGCTCACGATGTCCTAAGCGGCAAACGAGCCCGCTCGGAAACTTACGAGGGCAGCTTGGCTTTGATCGATACGCCGACCTTTACGCGCGCGGCTGCCGCGGCGCCCCACATCCTCGCCGCCGAAACCGGCCGCAACATCCTT
Source organism: Methylobacteriaceae bacterium (assembly GCA_019242655.1). Lineage (GTDB taxonomy): Bacteria > Pseudomonadota > Alphaproteobacteria > Rhizobiales > Beijerinckiaceae > JAFASC01. The sequence continues at coordinate 1,915 of JAFAVH010000145.1, read as the reverse complement.
GCCGAGGGTGGTAATGCGGCCGAGGCGATGGTCGGCATGGCCGCAACAATCGCCATGGTCTATCCGCACATGAACTCGGTCGGCGGCGACGGCTTTTGGCTCATACGCGAGCCGAAGGGCCGCGTGCGCTATATCGAAGCCTGTGGTTTTGCCAGCCGCAACGCGACGATCGCCTATTATCGCGGGCTTGGTTACGACGCGATCCCGCCGCGTGGCGCTCTTGCGGCGCTGACCGTTCCGGGCGCGATCGGCGGCTGGATGCTCGCGCTCGAACTTGCCAGAGCGCTCGGCGGCAAGCTGCCGCTCGCGGATTTGCTGCGCGACGCGATCCGCTTCGGGCGCGACGGCTATCCGCAATCGCGCTCCGAAGCGCACGGCAAGCCGTTCGAATTCGACATGCTGAAGGACGCGCCGGGATTCGCGGCGCGTTTTCTCATCGATGGCAAATTTCCTGAGGCCGGCACGATGCGGCGTGCCGAAAAGCTGTCCGACACGCTCGATCAGCTCGCGCATGCCGGTCTCGATGATTTCTACCGCGGCGATGTCGGCCGCGAACTCGCCGCCGATCTCGAGCAGATCGGCGCGCCGCTCGTGCGCGAGGACCTCGCCGCGTATCGCGCCGTCGCGCGCGATGCGCTCGAACTGCATCTCAATCAGCGAAGCCATTACAATTCGCCGCCGCCGACTCAAGGGCTCGCATCGCTGCTCATCCTCGGCATTTTCGACCGGCTGAAGGTTCCGCGCAAAGATTCGTTCGAGCATATTCATGGCCTGATCGAAGCGTCGAAGCGCGCGCTCACCATTCGCGATCGCGTCTGCACCGATTTCGAGTGCCTAAAACACGCGCCGGACACGTTCCTGACGCCGCAGGCGCTGCAACGCGAAGCCGATGCGATCTCGATGCAGCGGGCGGCGCCTTATCCCGTCGCGCCGGCAAACGGCGATACGATCTGGATGGGTGCGATCGATGCAAGCGGTCTCGCGGTCTCCTACATCCAGTCGCTTTATTGGGAGTACGGGTCGGGTTGCGTGCTGCCGCGCACCGGCGTGCTCATGCAGAACCGCGGCGTGTCGTTCTCCCTCGACGCGACTGCGATGAACCCGCTCGCGCCGGGACGGCGGCCGTTCCACACGCTCAATCCTGCGCTTGCTTCTTTCAGCGACGGACGCGTCATGTGTTACGGCGCGATGGGCGGCGACGGCCAACCGCAATTCCAAGCGCAGGTGTTCACGCGCTATTTCCTCGGCGAAGGTCTCGCCGATGCGATCGACGCGCCGCGTTTTCTCTTTGGCCGGACGTGGGCTTCACCGAGCCGCGCGCTGAAGATCGAGGATCGCTTCGATCCGCAGATCGTCGAGCGCCTGCGCGCCGTCGGTCACGAGGTTGAGATGCTCGGCGCCTATGATGAAAATCTTGGCCATGCCGGCGCGCTGGTACGTTATCCCGACGGCCATATCGAAGCCGCGCACGATCCGCGTTCCGATGGCGGCGCCGCGGGGATATGACGCAGCCAATGTGTTTGTGATTGTCGCGCCCTAATTCGGCTGCGATGAAAACGCTGCGTTTTATTCTCGGCGATCAACTCTCACGCAGCATCTCGTCGCTCGCCGACCTCGATCTTGCGCGCGACGTCGTGCTGATGGCCGAAGTGATGGAGGAGGCGACCTATGTCCGCCATCACAAGCAGAAGATCGCGTTCGTTTTCTCCGCGATGCGGCATTTTGCCGATGCGCTGCAGAACGAAGGCGTTCGCGTCGATTACATAAAGCTGGATGATCCGCAGAATACCGGCTCGTTCAGCGGCGAATTGCAGCGCGCGGTCGAGCGGCACCGGCCCGATCGCGTTGTCGCCACCGAGCCCGGCGAATGGCGCGTGCTCGAGGCAATGCGCCAATGGCAAGATGAGACGGGCGT
>JAFAVH010000014.1 GCA_019242655.1 Methylobacteriaceae bacterium | reverse complement strand
AGCACGCCGTAACGCATATCAATCGCGTAGTTCAGCCGGTAGAGCTTTCCCGGCGTGCCGAGCTTCTTGGAAAAATATTCGAAGATGCGCTCGCGCCCGACGCAGGATTGCGCGTATTCGCCGGGCGGATCGGGCGGTACATCTTCATTCGCGCCGCGCCCTAGCACCGGCACGAAGGGATAAACGCAACCCGTAGAGAACGCGACGATGCGCGATTGCGGGAAGGCTTGCGCGACGAGAGCAGGGACATGCGAGTTCATGGCCCAGGTCAGTGCGAGATCGCCTTCGGCGCCGAACTTCCGGCCGGCCATGAAGATGATGTTCGTGATCTTCGGCAACGCCGCGAGTTCATCCTCGTTCATAAGATCGCAGGCGATCGTCTCGATGCCGCGCGCCTCGAGGGCGTCCTGCAGTCCCGGTTCGCTGAAGCGCGCGACGCCAATGACGCGCTTCTCCGGCGCAGCGTTCTTTGCGAGGCCCGCCACCGTCGGGCCCATCTTGCCACCGACGCCGAGCACGATGATGTCGCCGTCGAGCGTTCTGAGCTCGTCGATCAGCACCTGCGTTGGACGGCATAGAAGCTCTTCGAGCGCCGCCACATCGGGAATACGTTGAGGCAAGGTTTCGCGCGTTAGAAGCTGCATGGTCATCCCGTTAGGTCATACGCGCGCATCGCGGATGACGAGGCGCTCGATTCCGAGCACTGCGCCATAAAGCAACACGCCGAGCATGGTGAGCAGGATCACGGCCATCAGCATTGCCGGCGTATCGAGTGAGGATTGCACCTGGATCATGATGTAGCCGAGTCCGCGTTCCGAGGCGATGAATTCGCCGACGACCGCGCCAGCGACCGCGAGGACGGCGCCGACCTTCATGCCGGAGAAGACGTAGGGCAGAGCGCCCGGCAGCTGTATCTTGCGGAAGAGCTGCCAGCGCGTGCCCTTGAGGGAGCGCACGAGATCAAGGAGATCCGGCGGCACTTCGCGCAAACCGCGTGCGGTCGTCAGCAGCACAGGAAAGAAGCAGATGCTAAAGGCGATAAGGATGTTCGGCAGGATGCCGTAGCTGAACCAGACAATGAAGAGCGGACCGAGAGCCACTTTCGGGATCATGTTCATGCTGACGCAAAGCGGCAGCAGGATCAGCGTGAAGATGCGCGACCAGGAAAACAGAAGCGCGAGAGTGACGCCGACAAGTACGCCGAGCAAATAACCGCCGCAGATTTCTGCTGCCGAGACGAGCGTGTTCGTCGGCCAAGCATAATTGGGTGAGGCGAGGGTCTTCAGCGTCGCGATCGGGGAGGGCAGAATGAACGCCGGTATGTGGAAGACATCGACGCTGATCTGCCAACATACGATCACTGCGAGGTGCACGGCGACGACGACGGCGGCTCGCAACGTCGCCGCGCGCCTTTGCGCCCGCAGAAGGCTGTCGGCGCGCTCATCAGGGGCAAGGCTTGCGGATTGCGCTTCCATGGAACGGTGCTAGAGAAATCCGCTGCGGTGGTACCGGTCCTGCATGGCCGGCACAAGCCGGGCATGGTCCCGCGCATCCGGAGAGACACTTTGAGGACTTTGACTCGACTTACGGTTCTGGCGCTCAGCGCGTTCGCGCTCGCCGGCACGACGCACGCGGCCGAGCACGTCAACCTGCTGCTCAACTGGACCCCGACCGCCGACCACTCGCCGTTCTACTACGCCAAGGCACAGGGTTGGTACGACAAAGCCGGCATCGATCTCACGATCGAGGTCGGCAAGGGTTCCGGCGTGTCATCGCAGCGTGTCGGCTCCGGCGGCTCGGCCTTCGGTATCGCCGATCTGCCGACAGCGCTCGTTGCGCGCAGCAAGGGCGCCGATGTTGTGGCCGTGATGAGCATCTACGCGAACACGGGACAGACGTTCTACTGGCTGAAAAGCTATGGGGTGAACGGGCCCCAGGATTTTCCCGGCCACAAGATCGGCAATCCCCCCGGCGATGCATCGCGCGTCATGTGGCCGGCCTTCGCTAAGGCGGCCAATCTCGATCCGAATGCGGTCAGTTTCGTCAACATCTCGCCGCAGGCAAAACTCCCGTCGCTGAAGAGCCACGCTGTCGATATCATCAGCGACTTCTACAACGAGCACGATCTCAAAGTGCAGGCGTTCGGCGACGATCTCGGCTCTGTGCGCTGGCCGGATATCGGGCTAAACCCTTACGGCAATTCGCTGGTCGTCAATGGCGCCTATCTCGAAAAGAATCCGAAGCTCGTCGAGGATTTCGTCAAGATCAGCCAGAAGGCGTTTGCCGCCTGCGTGGCCGACGTCAATCCGTGCCTCGACGCTTTGCTGCAGTCGACCTCGGGGCTGGAGAAACCGACGCAGCTCAATCAATGGGAGCGCATCAAGAGCATGATGGCGGACAAGTTCACGACATCAAAAGCGCTCGGCTGGATCGATCCCGGCCGGATGCAGAGTGACTACGACCTCGTCCAGACCTATCTCGGGATGGAAAAGCCGTTCGACGTGAAGACCGCATTCACGACCCGCTTCCTCGACGAAGGCGTAAAGATG
>JAFAVH010000380.1 GCA_019242655.1 Methylobacteriaceae bacterium | reverse complement strand
ACATAATACGAGCCGCCCCACGGATCGATGATGCGCGTCGTGCCGCTTTCCCGCTGCAGGAAGAGCTGGGTGTTGCGCGCGATCCGCGCCGAAAAATCCGTCGGCAGCGCCAGCGCCTCGTCGAGCGCGTTCGTGTGCAGCGATTGCGTATGGCCCTGCGTCGCCGCCATCGCCTCGATGCAGGTGCGCATGACGTTGTTGAACACGTCCTGCGCGGTCAACGACCAGCCGCTCGTCTGGCAATGCGTGCGCAACGGCAGCGACTTTTCCGATTTTGGGCCGAAATCCTTGACGAGCTTCGCCCAGATCAATCGCGCGGCGCGCATCTTGGCGACTTCCATGAAGAAGTTCATGCCGATCGCCCAGAAGAACGAAAGGCGCGGGGCGAACTGATCGATGGTCAATCCCGCCTGCAGTCCTGCGCGTATATACTCGACGCCGTCGGCAAGCGTGTAGGCAAGCTCGAGATCCTGCGTCGCGCCGGCCTCCTGCATGTGATAGCCGGAGATCGAAATTGAATTGAACTTCGGCATGTTCTGCGAGGTGAACGCAAAAATATCGGAAATGATGCGCATCGACGCCGCGGGCGGGTAGATGTAGGTGTTGCGCACCATGAATTCTTTTAAGATGTCGTTCTGGATCGTGCCGGCGAGTTGCGCCGGCTTTACGCCTTGCTCTTCCGCAGCGACGATATAAAGCGCGAGCACCGGAAGCACCGCGCCGTTCATCGTCATCGACACGCTCATCTGATCGAGCGGAATGCCCGAGAACAGCGTGCGCATGTCGTAAATCGAATCAATCGCGACGCCGGCCATGCCGACGTCGCCCGAGACGCGCGGATGATCGGAATCATAGCCGCGATGCGTTGCGAGATCGAAGGCGACGGAAAGGCCCTTCTGTCCGGCCGCAAGATTGCGGCGATAGAAGGCATTCGAATCCTCCGCCGTGGAGAAGCCGGCATATTGCCGGACCGTCCAGGGCTGGTTGACATACATCGTCGGGTAGGGCCCGCGAAGATAGGGCGCGATGCCCGGAAACGAGTCGATGTAGGAGAGACCCCCGATATCCTGCGGCCCGTAGAGCGGCTTGACCGGAATGCCTTCAGGCGTGAGCCAGGGCTCGCCGGTCACGGCACTCCCAGACCGCACGGCGGCAAAGGGCACCGTCGAGAAATTGGGGACGCGGGTCATGGTCCCGCGCTCGCCACCCGATATCGCATAGCAGCATTATAGCGCCGTTCGCTGCCGCCGACCATGCGTCGGATAAGGACAACACGGGCGCCTATCGGTGCGAAAGCGCCAGCGCAAGATTTCCGCGGGCGAGCTTCGTAAATCGCGCCGGCTGGACGTTTCGTCAGCTTGATGCGGCACTCCGCATCCGCGCCAATTCCTGCTCCAACTTGTCCAGCGTGGTCCGCCATCCCTCGGATGCGCCCTCGATCGCGGCGCGGAAATTCTCATCGTGGATGTCGTAGACCTGACGCACGGTCATGCGGGTTCCAGCGCCCTCGTCCTCGAACGTGACGGTCGTGTGGGCCGAGAAGGCGGGCATCGTGCCGTTTGCAACTTCGGAGATAAAAACCAGGCGGTCCGGCGGAGATATCTCGATGTATTTTCCTCTCGACCACATGTCCTGGCCTGCGGGCGAGCGCATGCAGATGGCGCAGACGCCACCCGGACGGAAATCGATTTCGGCTTCGGGGACGGTGAAGCCCTCCGGAGAGAACCAACGCTTCATGTGCTCGGCGGTACTCCACGCTTTGAACACGGTCGCGCGCGGCGCGGCGAATGTCCGCGAGATGACCAGCGGTTTGGGCTTTACCTCGGCTTGATCCTTATTTGCTTGCGCCATCGTCTTGTCCTTCCTGTTTCAGTTCCTCGAGATATTCGCCAAGGCGATCCAGCCTCTGCGCGCCGCGCGCTGATCCATGCCTCGGCGCGGTCCAACGCCTTTGCGTCGATGCGGCAGGTTCTGACGCGCCCGGCCTTCCGCGACTGCACCAACCCCGAATCTTCCAGCATCGCGAGATGCTGCATGACGGAAGGCAGCGACATTCGCAGCGGCCGCGCCAGTTCGGTGACCGAAGCCGGCCCGCGCGCCAAGCGTTCCAGCATGGTGCGGCGCGTGGGGTCTGCGAGCGCCTGGAAGGTCAGATCGAGAGGGGCCGATTGGTTAGGCACATGCCTAACTATCGCAGGCTAGATAGTTTAGCAATAGCCTAAGTGTCGTTTTCCTGATTTGGCGCAGCGAAAACGCGGCCTCTTCTCAGGCGAGCCGGCTTTGCGCATCTTCAAGCACGCGCAGGACATCGCAGCCGGCATGGATGAAGCCGGTGACGCCGGCCTGGCGCCACTCGGCTTCCTGTTCGCGCGGCCGTCCCGCAAGATAGATCGCCTTGGCGCCGGCTTCGGCCAGAGCGCGGGCGGTCGCTGCGGCTTTCTCCGCATACACGGCATCGCTGGAGCAGATGCAGACAAGCTTTGCGCCCGACCCTTTAAAGGCGGCCGCCGCGTCCTGAGGGTCTTCGAAGCCTGATGTGTCGATTGCAGCCACCCCGCCGGCAGCGAAGAAGTTCTTCGCAAACATCGCGCGCGCGGTGAATATCGCGAGCGAACCGAGATTGGCGAGAAAGATCGCGGGACGCGCGCCTTTTTGTGCCAATGCGTCCGCATTTGCGCGCAACCGCTCGAACGGCTCGGCCAGCCGCATCGGCGTGAGCTTGTGCTCATCATCGGCGCTGCCGGACAACGTGAGCGGCCGCAACACCGCAATGGACACTTCATCGAGAAGCGGGAATTCGCTCGCGCCAGTCAGCGGATCGAGGCGCCGCGCCACACGCTCGCGTCGGCGTGCGCGTGTTGCGGCGACGCGCGTTTGAAACGAGCCGCAGGCCAATGTTTCGGCAAGGCCGCCGTCTTTCTCGATCTGTTGGAACAAATCCCACGCACGCTCGGCAAATTGCATTGTCAGCGCTTCAAAGCCACCGCTGCCGGCGGCGGGATCACTGACCTTGTCGAGGTGGGATTCTTCGCCGAGCACAAGCTGCGTGTTACGCGCGAGACGCCGGGCCGCTGCATCGGGGAGACCGAGCGCTTGCGTGAACGGCAGCACCGAGATCGAATCCGCGCCGCCAAGCGCGGCGGAAAACACCGCCATCGTCGTGCGCAGAAGATTCACGTGCGGATCGTTGCGCGTCATCATGCGCCAGGCTGTCTCAGCGTGAAGATACAGCGGCGATGGCGCAAGGCCGCACGCCTCTTCGACGCGTGCCCAGATGCGGCGGAGCGCGCGCAGTTTTGCGATCGTGCAGAATTGATCGGCATCGGCGGCAAGCCGGAACGAGATCAGCTTGCGTGCCGCGTCGAGATCGGCACCCGCAGTTTCGAGCGCGCGCAGATAAGCGACCGCAGAGGCGACCGCGAACGCCAGCTCCTGCACCTCCGACCCACCGGCCGTATGAACCGGACGCGCATCCGCGACGCAGAGCGATTTTGCAAAGCCGCGATCGGCAAGACCGCGCAGATAGAGGGCAAAGTGCGGCGCGGTCGTCGGCCATTCATCGGCGGCGAGTTCGCCGCGAACGACGGCGCCGAGCGGATTCAAGCCAAAGACGATGTTCGTCAGCGCGGGATCAATCCCGCGTTTCTCAATCAGTCGCGCGACACGTCCCGCCGCTTCGCGTGTCGATGCACTAAGATCGAGCTCGATCGTGATGCCGGTCTCGAGATATATGTCGGCGAGCACTTCGTCGATCGTTTGCTCAGACGCGTCCGGCAGGCCGAAACCGTAATCGCCGCTGCCGCCAGCGAAAACGAGCTGCAAGCCCGTCGCGCCGTTCTCGAGGTCGGTCAACGCCTGCTTGTTGGCTTCACTTGCATCCGGGTGGTCGATGCGCTGCACGAGCGACCATGGTCCCGCCGTGGCCCGCAATGCGCGCGGGAAATTCTCACGCGCGCGCGGATAAAGCGGTGCAATCGCGATATCGTCATAGGTCTTGCTGATGAGCGTGTCGAACGACTTCCCCTTGAGCACGCCGT
>JAFAVH010000087.1 GCA_019242655.1 Methylobacteriaceae bacterium | reverse complement strand
CGCCGGAACAGGTGACCGCCTTCCGTGCGGTGTGGCTCGAGCGCGGGCGCGAGTTTGTCGCTGAACTTGCCCTGCCCTTCGAAGTCGATGTCGCCAACGATCCCTTCTTCGGCCGCGCTGGCCGCATCATGGCGTCGAGTCAGCGCGATCAGGGCCTCAAATTCGAAATGCTCGTCCCCATCGAAAGCGTCGAGAAACCGACGGCGTGTCTCAGCTTCAATTATCACCAGGATCATTTCGGTCTGACCTGGGGGATCAACACGCAAAGCGGCGACGTCGCGCATACCGCCTGCGTCGGTTTCGGTCTCGAGCGGCTGACGCTCGCGCTTTTCAAACATCATGGGCTCGATGTCACCGACTGGCCAGCTAGCGTACGCTCCGCCCTCTGGGGCTGAGGCGCCCTACGCAATCACAGCACTCCATCCGGCAGACCACGCCCGCCATGCATTGCATGACGAGACGCGCGACTGGCCGGAAACCAATTGCTATGTGGATCTCTGGATCGAGCTTTTGGCCGGACGTGGTTTTGCGCCGGAAGCGGCGCTCGGCTTCACGCTGACGCAGGATTTCGAAGGCGACCAGTTCACTTTCTTCAAGTTCCCGCTGCACGACCTCGCTTCGCTTTACGGCGCGATCGTGCAGGAGCTTTCGATCTATGATTCGGTGGAAGCACATACGATCGAGCAGGTCGCGCGTCACCGCGCGGTCCTGATCGAAGTCGACGGCTTTTATCTCCCCGATACGCGCGGTGTTTCCTACCGGCGCCAGCACACCAAGACGACGATTGCGGTCAACCGGATCGACCCGGCCGCGCGTCACCTCGAATATTTCCACAATGCCGGTTTCTTCGCGCTCGGCGACGAAGACTATGACGGCGTCTTCACGAAGCTGCCGCAGCAGCAGCGCGACGACATCCTCTTTCCGTATGTCGAATTCGTGCGCTTCGACGGCGCCGCGTTGCAAGGCGACGCGCTTCGCCGTGCGGCTTTGGCGCGGTTGCGTGAGCACTTTGCCGGACGGCCGAAGCAAAATCCGGTACGTGCATTCGCAAACGTGATCGGCACGCAGAGCGAAGCGGTCTCCAAGCGCGCTCCGGATTTCTTCCACGTCTATGCCTTCAATACGCTGCGCCAGCTCGGCGCCAATTTCGAGCTCTGCGGCAGTCATCTCGCCTGGCTGTTTCCCGGCGGCGAGGCAGCGGATGCCGTTGCCGCCGCGAAGGCGATTTCGGGTGGGGCGAAGAGCCTGCAATTCCAGCTCGCCCGCGCCGTCGCCCGCAAGCGCTTCTCCGGCCTTGAAGAGGCGCTCGCGCCGGTGGCCGAGGCTTACGACGCGCTGTTCGAGAACATCGCGCGAATCGCGTAAGGTCGGCGCGAATCGCGGCCACGCTCCATGAACATTAGCCACATCCCCGGACGCAGAAGGCGATCCGGAGGCCCAAAGCAGATGCTTTTGCCCTGGGTCCCGGATGCCACTTCGCGGCTCCGGGAAAGTGGAAACCGTTCGACATCGCGCTGATGGCGCGTGTTGTCGGCATCGACGGAGAGATACGCACGCTGCTGCGCGATTGGCGCTGCGCTGCCGTAGCTCCCGACGCCGAACCCGCGGACGGCGACTTCATTCCCACGCGCGTACCCGGCACGGCAGTGCAGGCCTTGATCGAAGCTGGGCGATGGTCTTGGGACGATCCGGCGCCTTTGGATGAGCGCGATGTCTGGTATCGCTGCGATGTCGAGGCGGACGGCCCGAAGCGACTCCAATTCGACGGACTGGCGACAATCGCCGACGTGTTTCTCGATGGTGAAAAGATCGCGTCGTCGCACAGCATGTTCGTGCCGCTGACATGCGACGTTGATTTCAGGGGTAAGCATCGCCTCGACATCTGCTTTCGCGCGCTGACGCCGTCCCTCGAAAACAAAAGCCGCGCGCGCTGGCGGCCACGCATGATCCAGCCCGCGGGATTGCGCAATGTTCGCACAACGGCGCTCGGCCGCATGCCGGGCTTTGCGCCGCCAGCGCCGCCGGTCGGACCATGGCGCGATATCACACTCGTGCCGCACAATGCGCTGCGCGTGCTTCGCGCCGATGTGAAATCGCGCCTGGAAGACTCGACCGGCATTCTCGACGTCGTGCTCGAGCTGGAGAATGCGCCCCACGGTGAGGCGACACTGACATGCGCCGGTATGACGACGCGCCTTCAAACGCGCAAGAGTGTCATCGAAGGCACGCTGCGCATTCCTGACGTCGCGCAATGGTGGCCGCACACACACGGCGCGCCAAGTTTGCACGAAGTCGTCGCGCAGATCGGCGATGCCAAAATCGATCTCGGCCGCGTCGGCTTTCGCAATATCAAAGTCGATCGCGGCGCGGACGGCCGCGGCTTCGGCCTGATCGTCAACGGCGAGCCGATCTTCTGTCGCGGCGTGGTCTGGACGCCCGCCGATCCGATCGGCCTCGACAGCTCGCGCGAGACGCTGGCGCCGCTGCTGCGGCAAGCGCGCGAGGCCGGCATGAACATGCTGCGCGTCGGCGGCACATTCGTCTACGAGAGCGACGCGTTCTTCGATCTTTGCGACGAGCTCGGCATTCTTGTCTGGCACGATTTTCAGTTCGCCAATTTCGATTACCCGATCGGCGAACCCGATTTCCGCGGCTTGGTCGAGCAGGAAGCGCGCGCTTTTCTCGACCGCACGCAAGGGTCGCCCGCACTCGCAATCCTATGCGGCGGCAGCGAAGTCTATCAGCAAGCAGCGATGATGGGCGTGCCGGAGAAAAACTGG
>JAFAVH010000082.1 GCA_019242655.1 Methylobacteriaceae bacterium | reverse complement strand
GCCGGTCGTCGCCTCGCACAAGAATTCGCCGTCCATCACAGGGACGCGCCAGAAATGGCGGCCGTCATCGAGGCGGTTCGAGATCTGCCAGCCGTCGCCGAAGTAACGGATCGAATCGCCGAGTCGGAGCCGCGTTCCGCCGTCGACGCCCGAAAAGCAGGCCGAGCCCGGCGCTGTCAGCACGCACTGGCCAAGTCGGTTGGCAAGCTGCTTCTGCAGCTCATCGGGCGACATGGATAAGATCAGCACACGCACGCCGGGGCGACGGTCGGGCGTCTCGCGCACGCTAAGCTCGCGATCAATGCCCGCTTCGCAGCCGCAGCCAATGATCGAGGTCGCAAAACCGGTCATGCTCATGGCGGCGCTGAGCGCCCAGCGGCGAGTAGGCCCCGTGATGGTGATCGCGGTGCCGCTCATCGCGAAAGCTTCCGCGAACGTGTCGTCGATCTCGACACCGCGGACGTTCATTGGCGTAGACCGACCTGTTCGAACGCAGTATGCGGCAATGCGTCGGCGTGGACGCAGAACAGGTCGCGCGGCGCGCGATAAACCTCATCATAGTACATATCGAGCCGCCGTTCGATGCGGCGATCGAACTCCGGTCGAACTTCGAGCGTCCGCCCGGCGCGGTAATGCGTGACCGAACCATCGCGCACGACAAGATCGCCATCCTTGAAGACGAGATGCGCATCGCGGAACATGCGCGCGCGATCCTCGTCGTCGTTGTAGACGGCAACATCGGCTCTTGCGCCCTCGCGAAGCGAGCCGCGGTCGCGGAGACCGAGCAGCTTCGCCGGCGCGGCGCGTGTCATAATCGCAATCTCCGTGAGTGAGTATTCACGTGCGATCGAGCCGAGCGTCGTCATCTCCGCAACCGAGCGCGGCATCTCCGCGAGCCATTCCGAACGCAGGTCCTGGCTCATCAAAAGCGCGAGCAGATCGGGATAGGTCGTGAACGGTGCACCGTTCGGATGATCCGTAGTGAAAAACACGCGCCAGGGATCATCAATCAGCAGGAAAAGCTCGAGCCCGCACGCCCATTGGACTGCATTGTAAAAGTCGCTGCGGCGATAGTCATAAGGCACGATGCCGCCGCCATTGGCGTCGCCATCGAAAATTACCCACTTGTTCGGCCGCGCATTGCGACTGCCATTGTATTGACGCAGCACATCCAACGAGACAGTCACCGTCGGGCCGAACATCACTTGACCGATATCGACGGTCACGTTTTTCGCGCCATTCACCGCGTGAGCCAGACGCGCAGCGGCGGAGGAGAAGCCGCGCTTGCCCTCGGTTCCGTAAGCATAGAATTGCACATGGGCGAGATGCAGCGGCATGCCACGCGCCGCTTCGATCGTGGCGAGCGCCGTGTCGATATTTCCGGCAATGCCGAGATTGTTCATATGCAGATGCAGGGGATGCGGGACTTTGAGGTCTGTAACCGCCTGCTGCATCGCCTCGACGATTGCACGCGAGGTTACGCCGTAATGCGGCACGACGTCATCGAGCGAAAAGGCGCGCGCATTGTATTTGAACGCGGTCGCGCCGCCGGCATTGATGCACTTGACGCCAAGCCCTCGCGTGGAGGCGAGCGTCGCGCCGACGTAATCGGCGATTGCATTTCCGCTTTCGCCTTTACGCAGCATCGACAGGAGGAAATCGTCGTTGCCAAGGACCGTCAGGGTCGCCTTGTCGATGATCGGCGTGTCGGCGAGCTCGAGATGCGCATGCAGCGCGTGATGCGGCGATACCGCCGGTTCCACGACTGTCGTGAAGCCCATTTTGGCGTAGAGGCAACCTGTCTCAAAAGTCGACCAGCGTGCGGTCGAAAGCGGCAGATCCCTGGAAGGTGGCGTTTGCCCCGGATGCAGCTCGGGCAAAAGCAGCCGTGCGGTGTTCACGTTGCCGCCGGCAATATGCGAGTGGATATCGATGCCGCCAGCCATGACGATTTTGCCGGCAACGTCATGGGTTTGATCGGCGGCGCGGCCCGCTTGCTGCGCGACGATGCGATCATCCTCGATGAAGAGGTCGCCGACGCGCTCGCCGCCATTCGCGGGATTGACGATGCGGCCGCCGCGAAGGCACGTCAGCATCACGCAGCCTCGCGCGTGAGCGATGCCAGGATATCGTCCAACAAGGCGGCGGCGCTCGGCACATCGCTGTGTTTGCTCGCTCGCCGCCAAGCGAGCGACTGCGTCTCGCGGACGAACTCGACCGCATCGTGATCGCGTCCATGCTCCCCGACCGTGATCTGAACCTTTGCGGCCGGAATATTGCTGGTTGCCGCCGTCAGCGCGGCCAGCGTCGTTTCCGCTGCCCATACAGGCAATTCCGCGGTATTGCTCGCAATCCAGACGACAAGGTCGGCCTCCCGGCTCTCGACTAAGCGTCTGGCGCCGAAGCGCCACGGATCATGCTCCGGATAGCCGCGGCCTAAGCCGATACGAACGGGAAATCCGGTCATCCACCCGGCGGTTTGCATCAATGTTTCGGCGTTGCCGGCGCCGCCACCCGATATCGTCGAAAATCTCGTTGTCCTGTTCAGATCAGCAACAAGCCCGGCGACCATTTCGATTGCGAGTGCGTCGAGTATGGAGGGATTGTAGACGACCAATCCAAATTGCGCGCGTTGCAGCTTTTCGACGATGGCATCGAGCGAAGCCAATTCAGATGCGGCGAGGCCGACGCGGCGGCCCGCATTGCGTGCGCGCAGTGCCGCGATCACAGCAGGCAGAGTTTCGTCTGCCGTAACGATCGTCTGACCCGCAAGGCGCGCGAGACCTTCCTCGCGATCAGCTCCGATCCACAGAATCTCTCGTCGCCCCGGCTGCAATGCGAGACGTGGACCCGCCGCGAGGCCGAGAACATCGGCCATGTCGGGCCAGGCCTTCGTCAAAGACGAACCGATGAGAAGAACCGTATCCGCGCGATTCCGCGCTTCGCTCGGCGTCACGATGAACTTGCCGAAGCTGCGCATCACGTCGAGCTCGCGCAAGGCACCCTCGGAGGCGATATGGTCGACCGCGCCGCCGACGCAGGCGGCTAGCCGGATTGCGGCGCGCGCCCCAGCGACATCGCTGGCGCCAATCAAAAAGACCGGCAGACGGCTCGCGGCAATCAAGCCGGCCGCAGCATGCGTTGCTTCGGCAAGCGCGACGGACCTGCCATCGATAAAGCAAGCATTCCGCGGCATGCACCCTGCCGAATTCAGTCGTACTTCATGTAGGCAAAGCGTTGGTCGCTTGCGGGCGTTCCTTCGAGCGCGCCGCCGTCTTTGGCCGGCTGCCAGTGCACCACGTCCTCGATTTTTTTTGCAAGCTCAAAGTCCTTGTCGGTCACGCCGCGTGCGGCGTGATTCTGCAGACGCACCTCAACCCAGGCATAAGACGCGGTGATGTCGGGGTGATGCCATGCGGCCTCGGCGAGATGGCCGACGGTGTTGATGACCATCAGCGTACCTTTCCAGCTGTTGGTTCGATATTTTCGCCGGATCCAGCCGTCTTCGAGATACCAATGCGGCAGATCGCGCTTGAGCCGCGCCTCGATTTCCGCGGGCGTGTAGGTGCGTTCCTTCGCCCCCTCGGTCATGTCGAGATTCCTCCGGGCACGCCATTTGAGATGTTGCAAGCCGCCGATTTTTGCGCAGTGTAGAGGGCGAGCTTAGCGAAGCAAGCCCGCATCCCTCCTTCCGCGCGCGATGATCGACAGCGTTACCGTCCGGGCACCGGCTCGTCTGCATCTCGGCTTTCTCGATCTGAATGGCAGCCTCGGACGGCGTTTCGGCGGCCTCGGATTGGCGATCGACGCCTACGAGACGCGCGTCACGGCGAAGCGCGCTGCGGAGCCGAGCGTGCAGGGGGTCGAAGTTGGTCGCGTAGGGCGCATTCTGACGCAACTCTCGCCTGTGCTCGGCAATGCGCACTGCGCCATCTCGATCGACGAGGCCATTCCGGCCCATACGGGCTTGGGCTCGGGCACGCAGCTCGCGCTCGCGATTGCCGCTGCATTGCACCAACTCAGCGGCCGCGCGGGCGGTCTTTCGCAATACGCACCCTTGACGGGCCGGGGTGCGCGTTCCGGCGCGGGGATCGGCCTATTCGCCACCGGCGGCTTTGTCGTCGATGGCGGGCATGGACCGGCCACCGACATCCCTCCCATCCTCGCCCGTGCGACTTTTCCCGCGGCGTGGCGCGTCATCCTGGTCGCGGACCCCTCGCAACGTGGCGTCAGCGGACCCGAGGAGGTCGATGCTTTCGCTGCGCTGCCGCAATTTCCGGAAGAATACGCCGCCGATATCTGCCGCCGTGTCCTGATGCAGGTTCTGCCGGCACTGGCCGAAGCCCATCTCCCCACCTTCGGAGCGGCGATTTCGGCAATCCAGGTAATCATCGGAGATCATTTCGCGCCGGTACAGGGCGGGTCACGTTTCAAAAGCCGCGCCGTTGAGGCGCTGCTCCGTGACTTCGCCGCCTCTGGTGCAAACGGAATCGGTCAAACCTCCTGGGGGCCTACCGGCTTCGCTTTCGTCGCCGATGCCGGGACTGCGGAGCGGCTCGTCGCCGCTGCCGCGCCCAAAGCCGCCGCGATGCACTTGGACGTGAAGATATGCAGAGGGCTCAATTGCGGCGCTATGATAGAGGAACACGCAGCGCGCGCGTGATCCGGGGCGGAAGCAAATGGCGTCGAAATTCATCCTTCACATGATCACGCCGCTGAAGCACATGAGCCCGTTCGATGTGAATATGGCGCTCGATGCCGGATTCGACGCCGTTCTGCCCTACACGAATGTCGACGCGAAAGAGGTCACCGGACTCGTGCAGGACGCGATGTTCTCGCGCCCGCCGCAAGACGCCGTGCGCACCGGCGTTTTCATTGGCGGCAAGGATGCAATTCTCGCGCTCGACATGCTCGACGCGGGAAGAAAGGCTTTGTTCAAGCCGTTCGAGCTCTCGTTGTTCGCCGATCCCGCGGGTTCGTTCACGACAGCGGCCGCGATAGTCGCTTGCGTCGAGAAGCTTCTCAAGGAGAAGCTCAAACACCAGCTGAAGGGCACGAAGATTGCTGTTTACGGTGCGACTGGCGTGGTCGGATTCACGGCGAGCGTGATCGCGTCCCTTGAAGGCGCCGACGTCGTGCTCGCCGGGTACGACGGCGCCGCGCGTGTGGAACGCGCTGCGCAGGAAATCAAGAGGAGATTCGATACGTCCGTTAAGGCGGCGGATGCCAGTTCGCCGGAAAAGATTCGTGCGCTATTGCAAAAGAGCGAAATCGCGCTCTGCGCCGGGCGCGCCGGCGTGCAAATCCTGTCGGAAGCGGATGTGAAGGCAGCCGACAATCTTATGATTGCCGCGGATGTGAATGCTGTTTCGCCTGCGGGCGTCGGCGGACTGGATGCGCAGAACAAAGGCGATCCGATCGACGGCACGAAGGTGCGCGGCATTGGCGCCTTTGCAATCGGCAACGTCAAATATCAGACCGAATCAGGCCTTTTCAAAAGAATGGTGGAAGCGAAAGAAGCTCTTGCGCTCGACTTTCGTGACGCGTTTCGTCTCGCCCGTGAAATCGCCTGATCAGCCGAGCGTCCTCATCGCGGCGCTGTCTGGACGCGCTCTGGCGGAGCTTGCGCGCAAAGCCGGCTACCGGCCGCTCGTCGCTGATCTTTTCGGCGACATGGATACGCGCCGCCATGCATCCGCGTTTCAGGTCGTTCGCGGCAGTTTGACGGAGGGACCGGACCCCGATGACCTGTTTCGCGCGCTTGCCGACCGATCGCACGCGACGGACGAGCCGCCGGTCGGGCTCGTCTGCGGCGCAGGTTTCGAACGGCATCCGGATATCCTCGAAAAGTTAGCGCGCTGCTGGCCGCTGCTGGGCTGCTCCGCGGACGTCGTGAGAAGTGCAAAAGACCCTGCGACGCTAGCGCAGCTCTGTTCCGAACTCGACATCGCGCATCCCGCACTTCGTTTCGAAGCGCCTCCTGATCCTGAAAATTGGCTCGCCAAAAGCGCTGGTGGTTCCGGCGGCTGGCATATATCCAATGCGCGGCTGCATGCATCGCGCTCTGATGCGTATTTTCAGAGGCGTGTTCCCGGCGAACCAATTTGCGCTCTCGTGGTCGGCACCGGCGAAGATGCAACCGTCGTCGGCTGGTCGTCGCAATGGACTTCACCGACCGCGGAACATCCCTATCGCTGGGCCGGTGCCGTTCAACCTGCG
>JAFAVH010000403.1 GCA_019242655.1 Methylobacteriaceae bacterium | reverse complement strand
CTCGGCGGCTTTGGCGTCGCGCGGCTCAAGGTCGATGATTCCTTGAGCCAGCTCTTCCGCTCGAACACGCCGGAATACCGGCAGTTCGAGGAGACCGTTCGTCGCTTTCCCTCGGCCGAATACGATGTCCTCGTTGTCGTCGAAGCCAAGGACCTGCTCGCGCGGGAAAACGTCGAGAAGCTGCGCGATGCGGTCACCGACCTGCAGCTGATCGAAGGCACCCGCGGGCTGATTTCGCTTTTCTCGGCCCGCCAGCCGCCCGAAGGCAACGAGCTGCCGGCGCCCGTCTTCCCCGACCAACTGCCGCAAGGCGAGGCATACGACAAACTCGTCGCCAAGGTTCGGTCGAATGAAATCATCCGCGGCAAGCTTTTGTCGGACGACGGCGAGCTCGCGCTGATCGTCTTGTCGCTGAAGCCGGAAATCGTCGCGACCGACGGCTTGCGCAAGGTCGTCGGCGACATCCGCGAGACGATGGATCAGGACCTCGCCGGCTCGGACTTGAAGAGCGAGCTCTCCGGCGTGCCCGTGATGCAGCTCGAAATCCGTAACGCGGTCGAGCGCGATCGCATCCTCTACAACGCGATCGGGTTTTTCGCCGGCTGCGGGATCGCCATCCTGTTCTTCCGCCGCGTCTCGTTCATGATCATCGCCGCGGCGCCGCCTTTGATCGCCATCCTGCTCGCGCTCGGCACGTTCGGCTGGTTCAATTTCCGCCTCAACATGTTCTTGAACGTGATGACGCCGCTGATCATGGTGATCAGCTTCGCAGATTCGATGCAGCTCACCTTCGCGGCGCGCGACCGTCTGATCGCAGGCGAGGACAAATACACCGCCTTTCGCAACGTGCTATTCGTCGTCGGGCCGGCCTGCGTGCTGACCCACGCGACGGCCGGCCTCTCCTTCATCGCGCTTCTCTTCTCGCAATCCGATCTCATCCGCGCCTTCGGCGAAGCGGGATTGCTAGCAACGATCATCGCGCTATTGACGGTACTGCTCGTTCTGCCGCTGCTTGGCGTTCTGCTCTTGCGCCACACGGGCAGCTTTGCGGTCAAGACGAGAGGCGGCGACACCGGCGTCGAGCTTCTGCGCCGCTTCTGTGCCTGGATTGCCGCGCGGATGGTGAGCCGTCCCGGCCTCTTCAGTCTCATCGGCGTCGCCGTCGTCGTGGTGCTCGGCATCATCTATGCAAACCTGCAACCGCGCTATCGCTTGGCCGACCAGGTGCCCGACCGCGAGCAGGCGGTGTCCGCAAGCAATCGCCTCGACACGAAGCTCACCGGCGCGCAGCCGATCGATGTGCTGATCCAGCTGCCGAAGGGAGAATCGCTTTATTCGCCCGAGACGCTGGCGACGATTGCGGACGTACATAACGTCGTCGAGCGCCAGGCCGGCGTCGGCAACGTGCTGTCGCTCGAGACGCTGCGCCGCTGGCTCGCGGAAAAAGCCGGCAAGTACGACGTCGCGACGTTGAAGCAGTATGTCGACGTCCTTCCGGCATTTTTGACGCGCCGCTTCGTGTCGGAGAATCAGGACGCGGTGCTGGTCTCCGGCCGAATCCCGGATGTCGACGCCAACCAGTTGCTGCCGGTCGTCGAAAGCCTCGATAAAACGCTGAACGACGTTCGCGCCAAGCATCCCGGCTACGAGATCGCCGTTACCGGCCTCGCGGCGGTGGCCGCGCGCAACAGCGCCAATATGATCGGCAAGCTCAATCGCGGGCTGACGATCGAAATCGTCTTCGTTGCGGCGTTCATTGGGCTCGCCTTCCGCTCGTTTGTCGTGATGCTGGTGAGCATCCTGCCCGGCGTGTTTCCCATCCTCCTCTCCGGCGCGCTGCTCTATGCAATGGGCGAAGGTTTGCAATTCGCCAGCATCGTCGCGCTGACGGTGTCCTTCGGCTTGGGTCTGTCGGCGACGATTCATTTCCTGAACCGCATGCGGCTCGAAGACCGTCCCGACGCCGATCCCGCGATCGCGGTGGAACGGGCGACAGTTCTCGTCGGCCCGGCTTTGATTTTGACCTCGGTCGTGCTCGCCTGCGGCCTGGCGGTGACGGTCTTCTCCGACTTGCCGTCGCTGCGGATATTCGGCTGGCTTAGCGCGTTCGCAATGATTGCGGCCTTGGTGGCCGACCTTCTCATCCTACGGCCGACCGCGATGTATCTGTTCGCGCTGACGCGCAGGCATCGGCACGCGGCGGAAGCGAAACCGGCGGAGTAACGAAGGCCGCCGGGAACATGCGGCCGCCTTCACGGTTGTCTTGCATGGAGTGCCTGTCATGGCTGAACGCAAGACCTCGACCCGCAGGATTTCGACCCGCAAGACATCCACCCGCAAGACATCCACCCGCAAGACACGGGTGCCGCGCAAGGCCAGCGCACGCAAGAGTCCGGCAAAGAAGAGCGCCGCCGCGAGAAAGCGCGCGCCGCGCAAATGGTCGGCGCACGTGACCGAGACCAGCGATGCGCTCGATCTCAAGGACGGCGTGTTCAAAGGTCGCGATCCGCATAAGATCGCGCTGTCGCTGAAACATTCGGCCGAGCAAAGCCGGCGGAAGAAGGGAAGCGCGTACCAATCGGCGATGTCGATGCTGAATTTCTACATCAACCGCGCCGGTCATAATCTCCCGGCATCGCGCCTGAAGACGCTGAACGCCGCCAAGGGAGAGTTGCGTGCAGTGTTCGGGAAGGAAGCCGAGGATTGATCAAGACGGATAAGATTCGGCAGACGGGCCAATGTGAGCGGGATAGATCTCTTATGAAGCGTCTGATTTCCCTTGGAACGGCCATGTTGCTCGCAGGGTCGATGCTCGGATC